>NZ_DAQR01000085.1:565-13865 GCF_002502935.1 Methanoculleus sp. UBA413 | reverse complement strand
GAGGATATCGATATCGCTCTCTTCGTGCTCTTCGCCCCGGGCAAACGACCCGAAGACTCCGATCCGCTGGACGCCCAGGCTCCTGATCCGTTCGCGGTGTTCTGCCAGCGCACCGAGGATGTCGTCAGCCGTAAGCATGCCGTATCATACTCCTGTTACCCGCCCATCAGGATAACGTTTTTCCCCCGGGGGTTGTGCCGGCAGGCATTCACCATCCTATCGTTGCCGCATCACCGATAATGGTCAGCATGCGCTCGATCCCGGCGCGTTCCAGCCGGCGGCTCCGGAGTTCCTCAACTTGAGCCAATGCCTTCGGAGAACTCCTCGATGCTCAGTATGGCATCAAGGATGTGGTGACGATACGCGAGGACCTCCGGCGTCATAGATCACCACGGCATCACGGTGGATTGCATCGGCAAGGTACGGACTCACGGCGTTCTCGGTGACGAGGTCCACCTTCATACGAAGAGCCCGGGCAAGCTCGTCCTCGATCCGGACAAGCGAAAAAAGGCTTTTTTTGCGGGCGAACCGGACCAGGATATCGATATTGCTCGTCGCGTTGGCGGATCCCCGCGCATAGGAGCCGAAGATTGCGATCCATTCGGCATCGTTTCTGGTGAGTATCGCAACGATAGTCTCCCGTGCTGCCCTGGTTAGTGTGCGTCCTGCCATTGCTCCCGACCGTATCTATGCAGGTTCGTATGACGCTCACCCCGTATCAGTCTTTTGAAGGATGAAGCGGCTCCCGGGGGAGCGTGGATGATCAGCCTCTCCTGAAGATGGGGGCGGCCGCGGCGGGGCCGGTCTTACGGAGCCATGCTGCAAAACCCTGCAGCGGATGGAGGCGCAGGACGCGGCGTTTGAGGGCCCGCTCCGGGCGCTGGAGGGGTGACGGGCGGAGACTGGCGGGAGTTTTGTGGTTGGATCTCTCGACCAGGATCCAAGTTAGTGCGAAAGATGGGAATTCTCCATGATGCAAATTGGTCCTCATACAAGCGCTTACTGGCCTCTGTTGGACCAGATTTGTTCTTTTACCTCGTCTATCGTGAAAGGATCGCTCTTACAATGGATGATGAGATGACAATTCGGGCATACAGGACGTAGATCTCGTACAGGGTCGATCTTGTATTCCTGTCGTATTTCAGATAGAGGCATGAGGTGGTGCACGTGGATTTTATTCTGCCCTATCGGCCCGTATACCTTCTCAAAATCAAAACCGCAAACAGCACACCGACAGCCATAATGTTCTATGCATGCAGCTCGTGCCTGCTTGTTCCGTTCATACCGGTTTACAAAAATCTTACTCACGGCACCCTCGGATAGGACGGTATTATCTTCAATGGTCATTTCTCCGGGGTAAACGAGTTCTGAGTCACTTGGACCGAAGACCCGTTCACACGCCGCCACCAGTTCAGGCCGCATGATCCAGGCACACGTGCCATCCTTTTTATCGTAGCCCAAAAAGGGGACATGCCACCATCGAGGTTTGCCGTCCTCTCTCAAGGGTGGCCGGACTTCTGTTTTAGCAATCACACGTTTGCTAAACCTGCCTATTTGTGAGTTAAGCGTCACATGGTGGGAGAGGTTTAGTTTTAATGCAATCTCTGCTGCATGCATCTCGTGGCTTCTGCTCTCGTATATGAGTTTTAGAATCTCTAAGTCATCTTTCCTGGTGACTTCACTATCCGTGAGCAACTCTGCCCACACTTCGGCACTGATCTCTAACGGATCGTTGTAAAATCTCATACAACCCCCTCCACAACCGCGATCTCCTCCTCCGTGAGCCCGTACAACTCATACACCAGCCTATCGATCTGCCGGTCGGTCGCGTCGATCATCCCGGCGAGCGCCTCCTTCTCATGCGGGGCCTTCGCCGCCGCGAGGCGCTTGTTCAGGTCGAGCATCTTCTCGACGAGGGCGACCATGCGGTCGTGGCGGGCGACGTCGGAGGGGTCGGCGGGGTCGATGGGGCGGATTGGCAGGTTTTCCATATACTGCCGCTTCCAGCGGAAGAATCCGCCCCTGATCTCTGAACTGATGTTGGAAAAAAGGAATGTCCATAACGTTGAATTGAGGATTCCAACCAAATACGGGGAACTGTTGCCGAGGATGTATGAGGTGGTGTCCGGGTAATGACTGTCGCTGTCGATTGTGAATTGTCCCCGTGTCGCAATCTCAGCGTAGATGATCTTTGGCCTCTCAAATTCTTGGTAGTACAGCGATCCGTACCTCTGGAGGGCATACCACTCGTAGCGTATTCCCGTTTCCGCCTGATTCCTCTTTGATAATTTATCTTTAAATTGCGAGAGATAATTGAATATCGAAGGATACATCTCTTTGAATTTCATTTCCGCTTCGATTGATGCTCCCTCTATTGAAGGATCTTCATGTAGTGGAAAATGCCAGGGAATAAATAGCAAATAATTACTTGCTGCAACCGGCTGATACCTCCTGATCTCCCGCCCCGCCAGAAACGGCTTGATAACCTCCGCGCTCCTCGGGTCTTCGGCGATCAGCCGCTCTCTCGTCGCCTCATCGATCACGAACGCCTCGTTAAGCCCGGTCTTAATACCATAGTAGATCTTCCCGTCCACGTACGTCCCCAGGGGCACCCCGGCGCCCTTGATCTTTTCGAGGAGCGCCTGCGTCATCTCGTCAGCCAGGGACCACCCTTCATCATCCAGATAGGTCTGGTTTACCGGGTACGAGTGGGCCTTCACGTACTCCGTGAGGTCCGGGTACTCCAGGGTCTCCACCTGCACCGCATCAAACCGCTCGCGGGGAGACCCCGCCCCGATCCGGAGGATGCAGGGATAGGTTGTCGCGCTCTCAAAGACCGGGAGGTCGCCGAAGTCGATGATCTCTTCGATGCGCCGCTCCTTCAGCCACGCCCGCAGGGGCTTCCCGTAGTTCGCCCGCATCCACTTGTTCGGCAGGATATAGGCAAACTCCCCGCCGGCCGCAAGCAGGTTCACCCCCCGCTCGACAAAATACACGTAGAGATCGGCGGTGCCCTGGTAGACGCGGTAATGCTCCTTGAAATAGGCCTTTTGCTCCTTGATGCTCTCCTGCCGCACATACGGCGGGTTTGCGATCACCACATCGAACCCCGGATCTGGGCGCAGGAAGACCTCTGAGAAATAGAGTTTCCAGAGGAAGAACGGCTTCGCCCGGTTCTTCCGGTACAGAGCAAGGTTCCTGCAGGCATCGGTGTTGCCCGCCTCCTTCAGGGTCTCCTCGATAAGGTCCCACTCCAGCTGCTCGATGGCGGCCCGGTACTCGTTCTTCCTCGCACGGTTCTGCTCGTTGAAGAAGAGCCGCTGGTACCTCTTCAACTCCCGGAGTTTGCGCCGCGACTCGTTGATGCGGAGGGATGCCGCCTGGTCAAAGGTCACCTGCCGGGCGGTGGATCTCGGGCCTGCAAGGACCTCTTTCCTCTTCTTCTCCAGCCGCGCGATCTCGCGCCGTATCCGCACCGAGTCGCCCTCCTTCGCACCCGTGAGAATCAGGTGCAGCTCCCCTCCCAGGTCCTTGATCCTGGCATCGATGGGCGCCGTCAGGACCTCCGGGTCATCCTCGGGCTCACCCAGCAGCCCCTCATCAAAGAGGCTGACCCCTTCAAACTCGTCCACCAGGCTGTTCCCGCACATGATCCTGTGGTCGAGGTTCGGGAGCGGCCTGATGGTCTTGATATTCTCCTCATCCACGATCAGGGAGAGCCAGAACCGGAGTTTGGTGATATCAACGGCCGACGAATCGATATCCACACCGTACAGGGAATGCTCGATAGCCTGCCGCTTCAGTTCGTACACCGACCGGTCTGTGTCCTCCCCGGCAAAGAACGGCGTCAGGATCGAGCGGGCCTTCACGATCTCGTTCATCATCCCCACCGGGAACGCACCCGAACCCACCGCCGGGTCCACCACCCTGATCGAGCAGAGCAGCCGGTCAAGTTCGGCGTAATGGTTCTCGATGGACTCAGGCAGGGTAAACCGGGCATCCCGGAACCACTCCTCGTCCTGACCGCCATTCTCCTGCGTATGGATGGTCATCCCGAGGGTGACGTCGCCGTGCCTGATGAACTGCTCCAGGTCCTCGCGGGGGATACTCGTGTGGTTCGCAAGGTAGCCGATCAGGCTCTGCTGGCACATGTAATGCACAATATCGCGCGGGGTGTAAAACGCCCCCTTCGATTTACGGTCGGTCACGTCGAGGAGGTTCTCAAAGACCTTCCCGAGCATCTCCGGGTCGACCGCCACCTCCCGCTCCAGGGGCTCGTCCTCTTTGATGGTGAAGTTGAACTCGTCAAACGTCTTCAGAATATCCCCAAAGACCTCGTTTTCAATCCGCAGATTGGTGCTGACCCAGTTGTAGTTCTGGATCGGCTCGAAGAGACCGCCGTTCAGGAACGGGATCTTGCACCTGAACCTGCTGTAGTAGTCCTCGTTTATGGAGCGGTCTTCAGCAAGCGCCTCATAGAAGAGCGGTTCGAGGATGTCGTTGAAGAAACTCTCGTACGGTACAATCTCCCCGTCATACAGGCGGCGCATGAAATCCTTCGGCCCCGTACCCCACTCCTGGAACCGCCCGGTCGCGGGGTCCTGCCTCACCCCGAGCCACCCCTTCTTCTGGAGGAAATAGAGGAAGACGATCTGACCGAGGAGTTTCTTTGAGAAATCAACGGTCGAGATCTCCTTCTCCTCAAACTCCGCCCTGCAGATAGGATCGGCTTTGAGCGCTCCCTCAAGCGACTCCTTCAGGTTGAGGTAACAAGCCTTGTACTTCTCGAAGAACTCCTTTGTGACATTCTCGACACTGAAACGGTTCTCAATCTCTGCAAGAACCGGGTTTCTGTTCTCCTCCAGGATAAGACCAAGAAACTGTTTCCTGCAGGTGTGGTTCGGCTCGTTCATCCCCACAAGATACGAAAACCGGCGTGCAGGCGTCAGCTTCACGTTCGTGCGGATCTTCCCGTCGTCATCAGTCCCGAGCTCATACTCGAGCCTGACAAACGAGAAGCGCCAGTCCTCGTGGTCGTCGCCATAAAAGGCGACCAGGGCCGCGTCTCTCCCTTCGTTATTGAGGAATTTCGCGATGAAGTTCCTCTGCATCGTTCTGGCGCGGTCACGGGAGGTTGACCTTAGCAACCTGACATAGAGCACCCCGATGGTATGTTTCCCATCAAAGTAGGTTCCGATACTGTATGCCTCATCGATATAATCCTTGAATTCACGCCAGATCGGCAGCCGCTGAGGGAGTATTCGGAAATCGTTGAAAAGTTCCTGGATGAACCTCATGTACCGGCCGGGATTGAAGGCGTTCCTGAAGACCCCGTCAATGAGCCTGACAGCCTCCTCTTCCTTCATGAGAGATCACCTCCTGCGAAGTACGCAGAGAGGATGACCTCTTTAGGCCCGGAGATATCGACCGGCCCGAACGCCGGGCGGAAGAACTCTTCAGAGACTTCGGATCGTAGCTTAGCAAGTATCAAAAGAGGCTCCGGGGTATACTCGATCTTTTTGAGGATCTTCCTCGCGGTCGCTTTCGGGAGCGCCCCGTCCTCAATCAGCCCAAGGACCTTCCCCACATACTCTTCATCCTCATCCGTGAACTCCGGCGAGTGCTGGATTGCCCTAAGTATGCGGGTGAGCCTGACCTCGCCGCTCTTCCCGCCGGACGAGGACGCGATGGTCCTCTCGACCGCAAACACATCCTCAAAGGCGGCTTTGTTGGACTCCAGCAACCGGTAGAAGTCCGGCTCGATGGCGTGCTTCTTCGTCGACGCATCCGCCCTGAGAAGATCCGCAGCCTGCAGGAAATCCACTTCCCTGGTATCGGCCCCCCGACCTCCGGCATCAGACCGGAAGATCTTCCGGAGTTTTCCCCGCCTGAAGAAGGTGACCACAGAGCGCCCGGACCCCCCGGACGCCCGGCCGCATCTCGCCTTCTTCGGGAGGCGTTTAATCTTCTTAAAGAGGTCCGGGTCGGAATCGCGAATCTCCCGGAGGAATGTCAGGTAGCCGAGTTCGAGATCCTCCTCTGCGTCCTCCCCCGTGATCGTCTCCCGTGACGTCAGTTTCGTGAAGAGGTCGTGCGACTTTACCTCCTCATCCGTCAGGAGGGGGGCATCGTTCCCGAGCATCTCGATAAACGCTGCAATTTTTGCTTCGGCGGCCTCCTGGAGACTTATCATCTCGTTGATAGGCCCTGCAGGGAAGAAGTTGAAGATATGGATCGTGTCAAACTTCGTATCCACGCGATTGATGCGGCCGACCCGCTGCATCATCCGCGTCGGGTTCCAGGGTATATCGTAGTTGATCACCACGTTGGAACGGTGGAGGTTCACCCCCTCCGAGAGAACCTCCGTCGTCACGAGAATCCGGTAATCATCCTTTGGATGCCTGGCCTTCGCATCGAAATTCTCGATGATCGCACGCCGCTCATTCTCTGAAGACGACCCGTGATACTCGATAACACAGTCCCCGAATCGCTCCTGCAGGGCTCCGGTAAGATAATCGGCCGTCTCCTTCGCCTCGGTGAAGATGATGCACTTCTGGTCCACCAGCACAGGATCGGTCGAGAGCAACTCGATGAACGCATCGATCTTCGGATCGTCATCGACGGTCTCCCAGAGCGACTGCAGTTCTTTGAGGATCCGCAAGTCATACTCGAGGTCCTCCAGGTATGCCTGAGAAAAATCAGACGACGGCAGGCGATAGACCTTCTTATCCTCAACAAGAGAGGTGATCCTCTCCAGGTTATCCTGTTCGAGAAGATCGAAGATCGTGTTCATGTGCATCTTGCTGATGTAGACATTCCCCTTCCTGACCTCCCTGATGAAGAGTTCATAATACCCGATAAACCGCCCAACAGACATCCGGAATGCAAAAAAACTGCTTTCCAGTCTCTTTAAGAGGAGTATCTTCATGAACTTCATCATGTTTCTCTGGGCCAGCTCCTCAGGTTGCGTGACCCCTTCCTTCAGGTAGAGGAGCGGGGTATAGCGGGAATACTTGAATTTGTTCACGATCAGGTCGATCGACGCTAAAAAGACAGAATCCGTATGTTCATCAAAATGGTAATACACCGGCCGGGGATCTTCAACCTCCGGGAACTTGAGGTTCTGCCTTTTGAGGTCCTCACTGTAGTACGTGGCGATGCTCGCCCGTGTGCGCCGGACCATCAGGTACTGGAGCACATTCTCACGAATATCCTCGGCGTTCTCCTTCACAATCTTCATGTATTCTTCGCGGTCCCGTTGCCGGTCCAGCCCGTCAAGCCGTTTCTGGAGGGTGTTGAAATATCTCTGGAGATTGCGAACCTTCGGGTTTGGGAGCGTGGATTTTTTAGCGTTCTGGAAGAGTTTGATCTGGCTTAAGATGTCATTTGGAGAGTTGTTGAGAGGTGTTGCCGTCACCAGGACGACCCGTTTCCCCCTGCAGATCCGGTAGAGGTTCTCATAGCTCTGCGTCATCTCGTTGCGGAACCGGTGAGCCTCGTCGATGATCACGTTCTTGTACCGCTCGGTCCCTCTCGCAAGGACCTGGTCCAGTTTCCCGACCGATTCGAAATCTGCCTGGCGAACACCAAAATCAAGGAAAACATTCGGCCATGAACCCGGATTCTCCCTATCTATCAGGACGGGAGGTGCAAGAACGAGTGTCCTCCCATCAAGCTGCTGGGCGAGGAGGGTTGCTATGTATGTCTTCCCGAGGCCGACTACATCGGATATAAAAACACCGCCGTACTCCTCAAGTTTTAACTTCGCGTCCTGTACCGCGTCCTTCTGGTACTGCAGGTCCATGAACCCCTCAGGGATGTATTCATCCCCGGTCCGCTGTTTATCGAGATTGATCTTCTCCTTGAGGTATTCATAGAGGAATTTCAGGTAGAGTTCGTACGGGGTAATAGAATCGTTGAGCCAGGTTTGTGTCCGTATTGTCTCGACATAACTCTCCGACACATCGGTTGAGTTTTCCCAGAGTTCATTGAACTTCTTAAGCGCGTACTCGTAATCTCCCCGCATCTTGAGTTCAACGTTAAACTCAAGATTATCCTGCAGCCCGGCTTGAGAGAAATTGCTTGAGCCGGTGATTACGCGCCCCCGGTCTCTGTCACCCTCCTTGAAGGTCATTATGTAGAGCTTTGCATGGATCTTCTCTGAGGGGTAGACGCGGATCTCAAGTTTTCCACTCCTCAACCACTCGATGAAGGTTCGAATACCCTTTTCTATCTCAAAGGCGTCTTCAGATTGATTCAGCTCTTCCTTGACCATGCTGGAGTATTGACTCCTAAGATCCTTGCTGGAAAGGAAGAGTGCTGGATGCCCCTCAAATGAGGCAGCCTGGATAAGATCGTACGTCATTTTGTTGGTGCTGATGCCGATGAGGATTCTGATCTTCTCGGTGTTCTCCAGAGCCTTCTCAAGAGCATAGAATCCGCTCGAATAAAAATACCCGACGAGACAATCGAAAAGCGTGGTGTCCTTAACTAAGGTGTCAAATCGATCAAGTAACGTATTGCCATCTTCATTAGTGATAAAAGTAAGATCCGAAGACACTGAACACACCTGTAACAAAAATAATAGTTATGCTATGATATAGTTGATGAAATAGATCTCGCCACATGCAAAGGAGTGCTCTCTCTCGGCAAGGTCTTATAGGAGGACAATCTCTCCAGAGTTGTTGAACTGACCCGCCCGGCAGATGGGATGATTCGAACGGTCTCTACTCAGTGAACGTTTTAAATACGAACGATCAAATCCCACCTATGACCCACTGGATCGCCTCCTCCAACCGCGACAACCAAAAGATCCTCGATGCGAAGCACATCTGGGGAGTACCGCGGCGGAACAAAACCCTCATGCACCGGGTGAAGCCCGGCGATACCATCCTCGTGTACGTCCGGCAGGAGAAAGAGGACGACACAATCCTCCCCTCAGCGATAACCGGAGCCTACGAAGTCGTCTCCGAACCCTACGAGGACCACGCCCGCCTCTTTACCACCCCGCCGCAGATGGGCGACGAGGTCTTCCCCTTCCGCATGAAGGTCAAACCGGTCGCGGTCTTCCCCGAACCTCTTGAGTTCAAGCCCCTGATCGAGGATCTTGCATTCATCACGAACAAAACGATGTGGAGCGGCCACCTCCGGCAGGCCATGCGCGAGATCCCGGCAGAGGACTACCACCTCATCCTCAGGCGGGCCGGAATGGAGGCAACCGATGCCTGAGAAAACATTCGTATGAAAAGAAATCACCCCCCTCTTGCTCGCCAAACTCATTCGCGCCGACCGATTCATCAACTCCCGGCTCCTTTCTTCGAAGTTACGGGAGAGGCCACCCGGTCAATCTACTTTTGCGCCCCGGCCGCTCGCCAGGATGGATAAGGCTGACCGTGTGCGGGCCTGTTACCTCCATACCTGTCTGAAATATGTCAACCGTGAATATCTGACAAACAGTTCTCTGCGTGAGCGATTCGGTATCTCCCCGAAGAATAGTGCAACAGTTTCACGGTTTATCAAAGAGGCGGTGGAGATGGGTGAGATTGTCCCCTACGATCCTGACGCAGCTCCAAAGATGATGAAGTGTGTCCCGTGGTGGGCGGCACCAGACAGGAGGAATACTTGATGGATTGTATTCAGAGCGCTTGCTCCTGGAAATTAATGTCAGCGATATTGCTGACAATCTGCATATATCCGGATATCTGCCGGTGTTTCCGTACTTGACGGGTACTTGATCCCGGCCCCTGAGGTACGACCCTGGCCTCCGACACCAGCGAGCACGGCCTCGAAAGCCTGAACCCTTGATTCCCGTTCACTCATAACGAGGAGGAAACAATGAGGCATCATCTGCGTTTAACGAAACACACCTGTATCCTCCATTTATCTTTCATTTATCCTCCATTTATCCACACCCGGCGGGGCATCCTCCCGGTTCCGGGACCGAACCGCCCTCTATTTTACGAAACCGCTCTGAAAATATCCACATCTCATGGTGGTCCCTTCCGCAGGACATATCGTGTTTTCTTCTTCGATGGCCCCTCACTCTCCAGGATACCAAGGTCGACCAGGGCCTTGAGATCCCTGAAAGCGGTCGTTGCCGAGATGCCGGTGAGTGATTGATCGTCACCGCTCGTGATGCTCCCCTCGTTCTTGATCCGTTCCACCGCAAGGATCTGCCGTTCATTCAGCTGCATCTCACGAAGAGAACTCTCGTTCAGCATATCCATCCGCATGGTCAGGGTGAACCCGAGCGGGGTGCTGGAGAAAGTGGGAATCGGCATCCCGGCGCTGTGGAGGGCCGTCATGATCCGCTCGATACCCGATCCGTAGCGTTCGACAAGCCCGGGGCGGTAGTTCATCGTCCATCATGGGGATCACCGCACCCCCTCCCTCGCGTTCCCCTCCCGCACCAGCCGGGCGTAGCACCCCTCACAGATCCCCACCTGCGCCTCCCGCGAGCGGTAGACCGCCTTCCCGCTGTCACAGATGTCGCACCGACCGAGGTCCACCCGCGCCCGCTCAAACTCGCGGTAATCGAGTACGCCGGGCAGTGGATATACAACATTTGCAACCCGGTTGCAAACGGGGTTGCAAAGGGGGTTGCAAACACCGTGAGAGAAAATACTCGTTGATACGTTGCTTATATTCGGATACATCAATGAATCATCATTTTCGATCTTTTTGTTTGCAACAAGTCCAGAAACACACAGCGTGCTCCGGTCGTGCAGTCGATCAGGGTAATCTTCCAGTGGAACCGCATCGGGCGAACTGTGTGATCCGGAAATGGTTGCAAACATACCCATTCTCTCACCTTCATTCTCCAGTAAATCCCCCCCGTTTCCAGAATCCTCTTCTGAACGGCGAGATTCGCCCCCCTCAACATCTTTGCAACCACCTTTGCAACCACTATTGCAACCCTGTTTGCAACCATCATTGCAACTCCCGCCAGAAGGCGGCGGGGAGTCATCCTCCCCCTCGTCCTCCAGCCAGACCACGGCCTGCGCCACCCACTCCCGGTAGCGCTCGGCGTCGAACTGGAAGTGGAGTTCGTGCCGGCGGACGACTGTCCCGGTGCTCTCATCGATGACCGTCGCATCTACCACGCTGACGGCAGGGCACTTTTCGAGGAGCCCGCAGTAGGTCGTGCCCTTCGCGGTGTAGCCTTGCAGGATCCGCCGGACCTGGTGGTAGGACAGCCCGGTCGCCTGCTGCAGCATCCGGACCGTGAAGGTCTCCCAGCCCATCCGGGCGATGGTGACGAGTGCCGCCGCTTCGTTCCTGGTCATCTTCGACTCCTGCCCGCCGCCCTCCTGGTTGATTGCGCCGTAGAGCCTGGCCGCGGCATCGAAGTCCTGCCGGGTCGCCTCGATCCGGGTCTCCCCGTCCGTCTCCTCACCCTCCCGCTGCAGGAACCAGAGCGCCGCATGGCACTTGATCAGGTCAAAGAGCATCGCGGGGTTCCGGCGGTTTGCGGCGTTCGAGAACTCTATACGCCGGGCGAAGGGGATGTGGACGAAGATCCGGTGCTCCTTCACGATCGACCAGAGCGCCCGGCAGGTGAGGACGTCCGGGTCGTCCCCCCTGGTCGATCCGCTCGCCTCCGTCCGCTTGAGGTGCTCCAGCACCCGTGCGTCCTGTTCAGCCGAGTCGTCGATCCAGACCGTCAGCATCCGGTTCATCACCTGGTCGTCGCCCGGGTTCTCGACCTTCGCGAGCCACCAGACACACCGTTCAGGTATCGAGCAGACCCGGAGTTGCCGGTCGGCCGTGATGGTCCGGTGTATGATCGGTTCGTGGAAGGATGTGGTTGCCGACTTCAGCACCTCCTGGAGGTCGTCCGAGAGAGCCGTATCATCAAAGAGGAAGACAGTCCCGGGCCGGAGGTCGTCGTCATAGTAGAGTGCCTTGTCCGAGACGGTGCCGGTGAGTTTGTAGGCCTCCGGGATGAGGTTCTGCATCGTCGTGCAGGCATGACTCTTCCCTTTGCCGGAGTTGCCGGAGATGGCGACGTGCAGCCCCTTTGTGTTCTCGACCGACTGCGAGGCGATGGACATCGCGAGGCACTCCGCAACGGTTCGGTCGCCGACGTGGCTCTTGTTGAAGGTGTCAAGGAGGAACGTGAGCGGGTCGCCGTGCTGCAGGATCGCGAAGGCCCGTTCGCGGTACTCGTCGGGAGCCGGTGCAGGGCGGGGAGGGGTGGGGTTCTCCTCCACCTTCGCCCCTGCAATCGCCTCCTGCTTTCTCTTCTCCCGGGGCTCATACATCGCCCGGAGTTCCGGCCACCGCTGCGCCCCTCCACCGCAACTTGCGTGGTGGCAGCCGGCGAAGACGGCACCGTTCGCAAACTGGATGGCGAATGCGCCGTCCTTGTGGGCTCCCGAGAACGGGCACTCGGCAAGAACGTAGAGGGTGCCGCCCTGCCAAGGTCTCGTGCTCCGGACCGCGATCCCGTGCTCCGCGAGCCAGCGGACGAGGTCGATGCTGCCGCCCGTCCTCCGCGGTGCCGGTTCGTCCTTCGGGAGGATTCCTGCGAGGTGCTGCAGCCGCTCCCGGGGAACGACCTCTATGTTCTGTGGAACAGAAAGGATCTTCGCCCGCCGGTGGGGGCGCTCCGGGGTGCTATCCCCCTTTCTTGAGAGTGTCCCATAGAGTTTCCAGATCCGGGCGGCGTTGTAGTTCGCGGTATCGACCGTGATCACATCGTTTGAGAAGAGGGTGTCGAGGGTGGTAAGAACCCCCTTCACGACCTCAGTCGCGGCATCGTCGTTTGCGAGGTCGATCCGGTAGAGGAGGTGCGCCCCGTTCCCGGAGTCGGCCCGGAGGGGTTCGGGGAACCCCTGCTCGGTGAGGTAGGCCGCGATCCGCCCCGCAGCGTCGAGCGCCGCCGCGTGCTCCGCATCGGTCGAGGAGACCCCGCTCGGCCGGACCGGGTCGATGTCGACCGGGAGCCAGCGGCGCCGGAGGATGTCGGCATCCGCGGTCGTCGCATCCTTCCGGCCGAGCCGCATCTTGATCCGGTTCGCCCGCCGGGCGAGGAGCGCCGGGTTCACAGTATTCAGGGTGACGTAAATCCCCGCGACCGCCGGATCGGCGTCGAGCGCCTCGACAGCTTGCGCAAGGGCCTCGTAATCGTCAAAGTAGCCCGAGTGCGTCGCACCATCGGCGAGCGCCCGGACCTCGATCACGCCGCCAGGAGCAAGAACCCCCGCCGCCCGGCGGATCTCGCTGCTCATAGCCCCACCTCCGGGAGGAGGGGAAAGAGCGGGGCGGAGATGGCTTCCCCACGAGCCACCCGCTGGAA
>NZ_DAQR01000085.1:0-284 GCF_002502935.1 Methanoculleus sp. UBA413 | reverse complement strand
GTGTGATCGGGATCACCCTGCCGTAGAAGAGCAGGTTCTTCGCGTCCTCAGCCTCGATCCGGTAGGCTTCGGCATCAACGGAGATATAGAGCGCTCCGCCGGCGCCATGGGTGAGGGTCCCGGGTTCAGTCATGCCCGGCTGCCTCCTGCCCTGACTGGATGACGGTGACGATGTAATAGTGGCAGCGGGTCCGGACAATGCGGATCTCTCGCAATTTCTGGCCGCATCTGCCGATTTCAGTGGCTACGACCTGTTTGATCAGGTAAAGGGGGACGACCCCGGC
>NZ_DAQR01000047.1:10678-10881 GCF_002502935.1 Methanoculleus sp. UBA413 | reverse complement strand
ACCAGCTAGACCACGAGCCCGTGTCTGCCTAATAAAATTGGTGCTCCGGGTATAAAATTATTCCCTCCTCGCCATCCCGGCTCTCCCGCGCTCCGGGCCGGCAGGCACCACGAAATTGGGGGTGATTGGCCGGGACCGTTCAGATCTCGGCGTGTTTTGCCGTGTGGATGCCGTCGATCTTCCGGATCTCGTCCATCGCATCG
>NZ_DAQR01000047.1:7347-10440 GCF_002502935.1 Methanoculleus sp. UBA413 | reverse complement strand
GCGATGTTCACGTTCGCGCGGCCGAGGATCGTCGCCGCCTTGCCGATGACGCCCGGCTTGTCGATATGGCGGGAGATGACCACGTGGCCGGTCGGGGTCAGGTCGGTCATGTACCCGCCGATGTTTACGATCCGTGCCCGGTCCGGGGCGGAGACGTTGCCGCTCACCGACTCGGTCATCCGGTCGGTCGTTGCTCTGATAGTGATGAGATTGCGGAAACCGTGCGCCTCCTCGGTGGTGGTCTCGCTCACCCGGATGCCGCGCTCTTTTGCGACGAACTCCGCGTTCACGATGTTGACCGGCATCTGCAGGATCGGGTCCAGCAGCCCCTTTAAGATGACGCGGGTGACGAACTTCATGTTCGGCGCCTGTGCGATCTCGCCCCCGTAGGTGACGTCGATCGACTCAAGACGCCCCTCGATGAGCTGGATAAGCAGGCTTCCCATCTTCTGCGCAAGCAGCGCATAAGGCTCAATCAGCGCCTGCTGCTCTGCAGGAACCATTGGCGCGTTCACCACGTACTTCGCCGGGCCGCCCTCGAGCACACTGATACACTGGTTCGCAACCGAGATAGCGACGTTCTTCTGCGCCTCGACCGTGCTTGCCCCGAGGTGCGGGGTGACGATCACCTGGTCCAGGCCGAGGAGCGGGGAGTCGGTCGGCGGTTCGGACTCAAAGACGTCCACCGCAGCGCCGGCGACCTTGCCGCTTCTAATCCCGTCTGCGAGCGCCTTCTCATCGATGATTCCGCCGCGGGCGCAGTTAATCAACCGGACACCGTCCTTCATGGTGGCGATGCTTTTTGCGTTGATCATGTGGCGCGTCTCCTTGATCAGCGGTGTGTGGACCGTGATAACGTCCGACCGCCGGAAGAGGTCGTCGAGCGAGACCAGTTCAACACCGATCTTCGCAGCCCTCTCCTTGCTGATGAAGGGGTCGTAGGCGATGCACTTCATCTCCATCGCCCTTGCGCGCTTCGCAACCTCGTTACCGATACGCCCGAGCCCCACGATGCCGAGGGTCTTGTCATTGAGTTCGACCCCCATGAATTTAGAGCGCTTCCACTCACCCTTCTTGAGTGATGCGCTCGCCTGGGGGATGTTGCGCGCGAGCGAGAGCATCATCGCCATCGTGTGCTCTGTTGCCGCCAGGGTGTTTCCTTCGGGAGCATTGGCAACGATGATTCCCCTGCGCGTCGCCGCATCGATATTGATATTATCTACCCCGGCGCCGGCACGGCCGATGAACTTCAGCCTCGTTCCCGCATCGATGACACGCGCCGTCACCTCGGTGCCCGAACGCACCAGCAGGGCATCGTAGTCCCCGATAGTAGCAACGAGCTGGTCCTCGGCCAGCCCGGTATTGACATCCACGTCGCAGAATTCTTTCAGGATGTCAAGTCCTTCCTCTGCCAGCGGGTCGCTGACAAGCACTCTATATTTCACAGTTGAACCCATATCTGATTTGACATCATGTGTATTGATGCTTTTTCTTCCGAAATCTTTTATGGAATGGTGAGAAGTATATGTGTGGTGCGAGCATGAAGGAAATGCCCAACGTTCTGTGGCTCGAGGAAATAAAAAAGGAAGATATCATCTCCGTAGGTGGAAAGGGAGCATCTCTGGGCGAGATGACCTCCCTCGGCCTCCCTGTGCCGAAGGCGTTTGTGGTGACCGCCCAGGCGTTCCGCAGGTTCCTGGTTGAGACCGGGATCGAAGATACACTCTTTCGCAAACTGGAGCGCCTGGATGTTGATGATAATGGAGCCCTGGAATCAGTCTCCAGGGAAGTGCAGGATATCGTCCTGAGTGTCGGGATCCCTGACCAGATCAGGGAGGCTATCGTCGATGCGTATGCCCGGATGGGCGAAAACGGGGAGGTTGTCGCCGTCCGGTCGAGCGCTACCGCCGAAGACCTCCCCGAGGCCAGTTTCGCCGGACAACAGGAGACGTTCCTCAACGTCCTCGGCGACGATGACCTCCTTGACGCGGTCCAGCGGTGCTGGGCCTCGCTGTATGGTGCGCGGGCCATCTACTACCGGGCAAAGCAGGGGTTCGATGACCGTGGCGTGAATATCGCTGTCGTCGTGCAGGAGCTCATCCGGTCTGAGAAGTCAGGTGTCATGTTCACCTCTCACCCCGTCACCGGCGAGCCCCTGACGATCGTCGAGGGCTCCTGGGGGCTCGGCGAAGCCGTCGTCTCGGGCAGCGTCTCGCCTGACAACTACGTCTTTGACCTGCGCTCAGAGCGCGTGGTCGACCGCCTGATCGCCGAGAAGGAGATCATGATCGTGCCGGAGGGCGAGAACGGGACAAAGGTCGTCAAACTCACTCCCGAACAGCGCACCGCCCCGGTCCTCTCGGACGAGGAGGTGGCGCGCCTCGCAACGCTCGGAAAGATCGCGGAGGAGCACTACGGCGTCCCGCAGGATGTCGAGTGGGCGATCGTCGGCGACGAGATCTTCATTCTCCAGTCCCGCCCCATCACGACCATCAGGCGGCCGGAGATCCCCCGTGCCGGTGCAGAACCCGCACTGGAACCCGCGGCCGCGCTCGGCGTGGTGCTGCTGGAAGGCCAGGGCGCTTCTCCCGGGATAGCGAGCGGCCGGGTCGTGATCGTCCGGGACGTCAGGGACACGAGCACTATCAAGGATGGCGATATCCTGGTCACCAAGATGACCAACCCCGATATGGTGCCGGCGATGCGCCGGGTCAAGGCCATCGTAACCGACGAAGGTGGTATGACCTGCCATGCGGCCATCGTGAGCCGGGAGCTCGGGACGCCTGCAGTCGTCGGGACCAAGAAAGCGACGAAGATTCTGCAGGACGGGCAGGTCATCACCGTCGACGGGGAGAAGGGCACCATCTACGAAGGAGCGGTTGAGGCGCCGGCCCCGGCAGCGCCGGCAGCAGTCGCAGTAGCGGCGCCGGCCCCCGTGATCACCGGCACGCTCGTCAAGGTGAACGTCTCCCTCCCTGAGGCCGCAAAGCGGGCCGCCGCCACCGGAGCAGACGGCGTCGGCCTTCTGCGGATCGAGCACCTCATCCTCGGCCTGAACAAGACCCCGGGCTGGTATGTTGAGCACGGCGAGGA
>NZ_DAQR01000047.1:2862-7138 GCF_002502935.1 Methanoculleus sp. UBA413 | reverse complement strand
GTCTGGGTGCGGACCCTGGACGCCCCGACCGACGAGTTCCGGAACATGGAGGGCGGTGAGGTAGAACCGGTCGAGCACAACCCGATGCTCGGGTGGCGCGGCATCCGCCGGGATCTCCGGAGCCCTGAACAGTTCCGCATGCAGGTTGAGGCCTTCAAGCGGCTCTGGGCCGCAGGCTACAGCAACCTCGGCGTCATGTTCCCGCTGGTCAACCACCCCGCCGAGTTTGTCCAGGCCCGCGCGATGATGAAAGAGTGGGGGGTCAACGTGGAGAACGTGACCCTCGGCGTCATGATCGAGGTCCCGAGCAGCGCCATCCTCATCGAGGACTTCATCAAGGCCGGGATCAAGTTCGCCTCGTTCGGGACGAACGACCTCATCCAGTACACGCTCGCCATCGACCGGAACAACGAGCATGTCGCAGATATGTATGAGCCCGAGCACCCTGCAGTGCTCAGGCTGATCGATCACGCGATCAAAGCCTGCCGGGAGCACGGTGTTGAGTGCTCGATCTGCGGCCAGGCCGGCTCCGACCCTGATATGGTCGCGTGGCTCGTCGGGCACGGCATCACCAGCGTCTCCGCAAACATCGACGCGGTTCCGCGCATCCGTGAGGCCGTGGCCCGGAAAGAGCGGCAGATCCTCCTTGATGCGGCGAGAAGAAATGCGTGAATATGGATGCCCTGAGGAGGAGCTCTTCTCCTTCCTCTCGCTCTTGCGGCGGGAGGATCTCGGCTACCAGAATATCCTGAGTTCGATGTGCACGCCGCCCCACCCGGTCGCGGCACGGGCGCACGCGATGTTCCTCGAGACCAACCTCGGCGACCCCGGGCTCTTCCCCGGGACGGCCGCACTCGAGAGACTCCTCGTCCGGAGGCTCGGCGCGCTGATGCACCTTCCCGAAGCGGGCGGGTATGCGACCTCAGGGGGGACCGAGTCGAACATCCAGGCGTTCCGGATCGCAAAGAAGCGAAAGCCTGTGAAATCCCCGAACGTGGTGGTCCCTGAGTCGGGCCACTTCTCGTTCCAGAAGGCCTGTGACATCCTGGGGCTTGAAGCGCGGACAGTGCCGCTCGATGCTGAGTTCAGGATGGATGTTGAGGCGGTCGACGGTCTCGTGGATAAAAACACGATCGCTCTCGTCGGCGTCGCCGGGACGACCGAGTACGGGGTGGTTGACCCCATCGCCCGCCTCTCTGAGATCGCCCTGGACCAGGAGGTATTCCTCCACGTCGACGCCGCCTTCGGGGGGATGGTGGTGCCGTTCCTTGATCGGCCGATCCCGTTCGACTTCCGGCTCCCCGGCGTCAACTCCATATCCATCGACCCCCACAAGATGGGGATGAGCACCATCCCGGCAGGCTGTCTCCTTGTCAGGGACCCGGAATATTTTTCGAGTCTCAACGTCGATACGCCCTACCTGACCGTGAAGCAGGAGTACACCCTCGCCGGCACCAGGCCCGGCGCGTCGGTGGCAGCCGCGGTCGCGGTCCTCGAGTACCTGGGGATGGACGGCATGCGGGCGGTGGTCGCCGGGTGCATGGAGAACGCTCGAAGGCTGATCGAGGGGATGGAGACGCTCGGTTACCAGCGCGCGGTGACCCCGGATGTCAACGTGGCGACGTTCTCCTGTGACCGTGCGCCCGCCGGCTGGCGGGTCTCGAGGACCCGGGCCGGAGATATGCGGATCATCTGCATGCCTCACGTTACTCGTGACGTCGTCGAGGCATTCCTTGGAGATATGAGTGATCTGGATGCTTGAACGACTGATACGTTCACTGGAAACCTCCCCGGTCATGAAGCGCGGGGAGTACGACTACTTCATCCACCCGATAACCGACGGGGTGCCGCTCGTTGAGCCGCCGCTCCTCCGCGAGGTCGGGTGTGCCATGGTGCGGGTCCTTGACCTTTCCGGCGTCGACAAGATCGTCGTCTGCGAGGCGATGGGGATCCACATCGGTGTCGCCCTCTCGATGATGACCGATATCCCGCTGGTGGTCGTCAGAAAACGCTCCTACAACCTGCCCGGGGAGGTCGCGGTACACCAGACCACCGGCTACTCGAAGGGGGAGCTCTACTTAAACGGCGTCAGTGCGGGCGAGCGTGTCGTGATCATCGACGACGTCTGCAGCACCGGGGGGACGCTCCGCGCCCTCATCAGCGCGCTCGGGCAGGTGGGCGCCGAGATCGCCGATATCTGTGTGGTCATATCCCGGGGCGATGCTGATATCGGCCGCCCGCTCAAGACCCTGGTCAGGGTCGATGTCTCCGGGGGCCGGGTGCGTGTCGTTGATACCTGTATCTGACATTATCCGCCGGCTCAGCGAGCGCGGCGCAAAACGCGTTGCTCTCCAGTTCCCGGCAGGGCTTGCGCGGCAGGCGCCGGGGGTAGCAGCCGCACTCCGCGATGCAGGATTTGAGGTGATCGTCAGCGGCGATCCCTGCTACGGGGCCTGCGACCTTGCGCTTGATACCCTCGCGTATGCCGACGTCCTGGTCCACTTCGGCCATGCGCCGGTTGAGGACCGATCTAGCGTCATCTACGAGCCTGTCCGGATCGACTTCGATGTGGGTGTGCTCTCCCGGGTCTTACCGCTGCTTGAGAGCCGCCGCATCGGCCTCGTCACCACGGTCCAGCACGCCCATCTGGTGGGCGCGATGGCTGCGTATCTTGGTGAACACGGTATCGAGGCGGTCGTCGCTCCCGGGGATGGGCGCACACCGCTTCCGGGACAGGTGCTCGGGTGCAACTTCGCCGCCGCGCGGGCGACCGGGGCGGACGAGATCCTCTTCGTCGGGACCGGGGTCTTCCACCCCACCGGGATCCAGCTTGCCACCCGGGCCCGGGTGGTGGCGCTCGACCCCTTCACCGGCGAGGCTCGGATAGTGGATGCGTCCCGTCTGGTCCGCCGCCGCGCCGCGGTGATGGCGAAGGCGCAGGATGCTGCGAGTTTCGGGATCATCGTCAGCACAAAGAGCGGCCAGCAGCGGATGGAACTTGCCCGGCGGCTCGTCGCGCTCTCGGATCGCGCTTTCCTTGTTGCGATGCGGGAGGTCTCTCCTGCCGGGATGCTCGACCTCGGATTTGGGGCATACGTGAACACCGCATGCCCCCGACTCGCCTACGACGACCAGATCCGGTTCCCGGTCCCGGTGCTGACGCCGCCGGAGTTTGAGATCCTCTGCGGTGCCCGGGCCTGGGACGATTACGCGATCGACGAGTACCTCTCCCCATGAACCTCCGGCAGCTTGAGATGCGGCTCGAACGCCTGCAGGGCTTTGAGCGGCCGACAGCCCGCCTCGAGCAGTACCAGACCCCGGCGCCGGTGGCGGCCCGTCTCCTCCACCATGCTGCCATGCAGGGGACGATCGAGGGGCGCCGGGTCTGCGACCTCGGGTGCGGGACCGGGATCCTCGCCTGCGGTGCAGCCCTCCTCGGCGCGTCCGCCGTGACCGGGGTGGACATCGACCCGGCCGCGGTAGACATCGCCCGGCAGAACGCGGAGATGCTCGGGGTCACGGTGGATTTCATCGTCGCCGACATCAGGAGCCCCGACGTCGACTGGGCGGCGCTTGCGTGCGACACCGTCGTGATGAACCCGCCGTTCGGGGCGCAGAAGGCGCACGCCGACCGGCCATTCATCGATCGGGCGCTCGAACTCGGGCAGATGATCTATGGCATCTTCAACGAAGGCTCAAGTCCGTTCGTGGCCGCCTACACCGAAGGTCGGGCGACGATCGAGGAGGTGATCCGGTGCGCGTTCCCGCTCCGGCGGACGTTTGCACACCATCGCAAGGAGCGAGTGGATATTACGGTAGAGGTCATACGCTTAAGGCGGATCTGAGACACCGTGACCTCTGATACAAAGTCTGTATGGGGGCTCTCTGCAGCTCACCTGGTAACCGACCTCTACTCGCCGGTCCTCCCTGCAATCCTGCCGCTCCTCATCGCAGAGCAGGGCTACTCGTTCTTCCTCGCGGGGCTGATCGTCACGGTCTTCAACCTCACGTCATCGATGATGCAGCCGCTCGTCGGCTGGCTCTACGATACCCGGGGACTTGCCGTCCATATCAGCGTCACCGTCCTCATCAGCGCGACGTTCATATCGGTCATCGGGCTGCTCAACAACTACTATCTGGTCCTTGCTTCCGTTGCCATAGCGGCGCTGGGGCACGCCCTCTTCCACCCGAGCGCGCTCGGGACCGTCAGCCGCCTGACCCGGGATGCGAGCCGGGGCCGGATCACCTCCTACTTCGTCATCGGCGGCAACCTGGG
>NZ_DAQR01000047.1:0-2648 GCF_002502935.1 Methanoculleus sp. UBA413 | reverse complement strand
GGGCTTGTCATCCTCGCGATTCCCGGCATCGTGATGGCGGCGGTGCTCCGCTACGTCCTGCCCGCCCCCATGCGCCGCGAGGTCCCTGCACCGTCCTCCCGGAGCGAACGGCCCGCACGCCGGGCGATCACACTCCTGGTCGCGGCTTCAGGCCTCCGGGCGTGGGCGATATTCGGCTCAGTCGCGTTCCTCCCGACCATCCTCACCCTGCGGGGCATCGATCTCGTGACCGCGAACCTGCTGGTCTCGGGCATGCTCATCGCCGGGGTCGTGGGGCAACTCGTCGGCGGGACACTCTCTGACCGCTATGGCCGCAAGGAGTACACGCTCATCGGGCTTGTCACCGCCATCCCGCCGTTCCTCGTCTTTCTCATGACCGACGGCATCGTCTCGCTGGTCGCGATGATCATCTTCGGGTTCATCCTCTGGTCGACCTTTGCCGTCACCGTCGCCATGGCTCACGAGATAGCACCCGGGAACGTCGGGCTCGTCTCCGGGCTGATGCTCGGGCTCGCGGTCGGCGTGGGCGGGATGGGGGTTGCGGCCACCGGGTGGATTGCTGATGCGACCTCACTCTCGGTTGGCCTCATGACGATCCCGGTTGCGATCGCCCTTGCCGTCCCGCTATTCCTTGCGGTCCCCTATCCCTGGAAGGTCTTCTCGCGGAGCCGGTCTCCCACCCTGGGATAATCCCACCCCAACCTCTTAAGTAGAGGGAGCGCGGATTCATCGCCGATGGTCACCCGGTTCCAGCGCTACCGACAGATAGCCGATGTGCTGGTCAAGTATGGTTTTGGGATCCTCGTCGAGGAGGTCATTCCAGGGGGCAGGCGGTTACAGGCGCTCCGGAGATCTCCCGGTGAGGAACGGTCGGTATACGAGCGGATCCGGCTTGCCATTGAGGAACTGGGGCCGACCTACATTAAGTTCGGCCAGATCATGAGCACGCGCCGGGAACTCCTCCCGCCTGAACTCATCGAGGAACTCCAGAAGTTGCAGGACCAGGTTGCCCCGCTCCCGTTTGAGGAGATCCGGCCGGTGATCCAGCGCTACTGCCCGAACCTGGAGGAGTGTTTTGATATCATCGAGGAGGAGCCGGTCGCGGCCGCCTCCCTCTCGCAGGTGCACCGCGCGGTGATGCGAGACGGCCGGGTCGTCGCCCTCAAGGTGCAGCGCCCGGGAATCGTTGACCTCATCGAGACCGATCTTTTAATCCTGCAGTCACTTGCAAGACGGGTCGAGTCGCTCTCCCCTGCCCTGCGGGTCTACAACCTGCGCGGCATGGTTGATGAGTTCTCTCTCCAGATCAGGCGCGAACTGGATTTCGCCCAGGACGGGATGAACGCGGACCGTCTCAGGAGGAACATGCGCGGGATTCCGGGCGTGAAGATCCCCCGGGTCCACTGGGGGATCTCCGGCCCCTGCCTGCTTGCCATGGACTACGTCGAGGGGGTGCGGATCGACGACGTGGCGGCCATCCGGGCGTTCGGCCTCTTTCCCGAGGATATTGCCGACCTTGGGTTTTCTGCCTACATCCAGCAGATCTTCGTGGACGGTTTCTTTCACGGGGATCCCCACCCCGGAAACCTCCTGGTTACCAGGCGGGGAGAGGTCGTCTTCCTCGATTACGGCATCGTC
Source organism: Methanoculleus sp. UBA413 (assembly GCF_002502935.1). Taxonomy (NCBI): domain Archaea; kingdom Methanobacteriati; phylum Methanobacteriota; class Methanomicrobia; order Methanomicrobiales; family Methanomicrobiaceae; genus Methanoculleus; species Methanoculleus sp. UBA413. The sequence goes on along the minus strand of NZ_DAQR01000047.1, from coordinate 1,010 downwards.
GGGGTTCTCCGCCCGGAGAGACGGCGCGCTTTTGCCGACCTCCTCCTTGCCATGACCAGGACAGATGTCGCGGGCGTTATCGCGGCGCTCGAGAAGCTCGATGTGCATATCAGCCCGGCAGATCTCGACTCCGTGAAGGATGACCTCTATCTGGTCCTGCTGGATTACCGGGAGATGCGGCTTGAGCGGATGAACTTTGCAGTAGCGATCCGGGGCCTGACCGATACACTTCGCCGGTACCACATCAGGGTCCCATCCAACCTGATGCTGATGATGAAAGTTGTCGTCATGGTGATGGATATCGGCACCAGGCTCGACCCCTCGTTCAACTTCGACCAGAGAATCCGGCCGTACCTGGCCAGGATCATCGCGCAGCAGCGGTTCTCCCCCGAAACCATGGCTAAAACGGTGTGGTCGCTCGCGGACGCGGCAGAGGGGCTGCTCGCCATCCCGGGGAACGTGAACGAGACCCTAAAGACCCTCTCGGAGGGGACCGTCACGATCGAGCTTGAGGATACCGATCTCGGGAAGATCGTCGGCGTCATCGACCGGACGAGCGATAAGCTCATCGTCGGGCTGGTGGTCGCCGCGATTGTTGTGGGCTCGTCGCTGGTGCTCCGGGTGGCCGATCTCCCGATCCCCGGCTATGTCACGACCCTTGCGGTCGTGGGTTATGTCTTTGCGGTGCTGGTCGGGTTTTATGCGGTCTATAATATCCTCAGGCACGGGAGGGTCATACGGCGGTGAGGGGTGAGAGAGCCCCCATACGCGCTAACGTTCGGTATGGAGATTCACGAGAATGACGCTCGATTCGGGAGATGGGGGTCGGTTTTGGGTATTACTGGTTAGTCTACGGTCAATAGCCCGCCTCCTCGGGAAACGGTCTTGATCCCTGTCAGGGAGCATACGATGAGAGCCCGATCGGTTCGCTCCGGGAGGTTATCATTGCCCCAGGGGATAAGCCCGGGCACTGCCCCCGCCGCTTTCGGGCGGGGGAGGAGGCCGCAGGC
>NZ_DAQR01000087.1:11031-13875 GCF_002502935.1 Methanoculleus sp. UBA413 | reverse complement strand
CTCACGCGTGGCTTTCCGCGTGAGGTGGCGATCGCTCACCCCGCATCCAGGACCCGCAACATAAGGTGAAACGGTCCACTTGTGGACCATTTCAGCTAACATTTCCCATGAAACCCGCCCCGATCTGGCGAGTGGGAGACCCCCTGCTCTGTTGCACCGTGCTCCGGGATCGCCCGGGGAATAGGTTGTGTTCATGTGTACCATCGCCTCACGCGAGCGGCTGGCGATCCGCATCAGGACCCGCAAAATAAGGTGAAATGCTCCACTAGAGCTGCCGGAACATCTGCCCGAACTTCGGGATAAAATCTTTTTTCCGGGACATGACCCCCTCGAGCCGGACGGGCTGGTCCCGGAGGTCCAGGTTGGTGATGCAGCCCTCGTCTCCGGCGGCGAAGAGGTCGCTTGCGTTCGCAAAGACGTTCGTGAAGAGGGCAAAGAAGCAGTCAACCCCGGTTGTCGCCCGCAGGTGTTCGAGTTCGGCGCGAATCTCGTCGGCATGGGTCTCTGCAAACTCAAACGACGACGTCATCACCTGCGAGACCATGATGCTCCGCCCAAAGAGGTTGTAGCGCTTCATGTCCCGGGTGAGGAGTTCCTCCTTCGGGAGCGCATCAAGGTCCATACCCTTCTGGATCAGTTCCGGCCCGAACTCGGCCGGGTCGACCCCGGTGATCTCCGCAAGGTGGTCGGCCGCCCTGATATCCACGGGCGTGGTCGTCGAGAGTTTCATCACCATCGTGTCAGAGAGGATCCCCGCGAGGAGGAGCCCGGCGGTCGATGGCGAGGGCTCCACACCCGCCTCGATGAACTTGTTCGTGACGAGCGTCGAGGTCGACCCCACGGGGTCGTTGAGAAACTTCACTGGCTTTAAGGTGGATATCGCACCGAGACGGTGGTGGTCGATGATCTCGAGGATATCGGCCCGTTCGATCCCGTCAACGGCCTGAGAGAACTCGTTGTGGTCGAGCAGGATCACCGCTTTCTGGACGTCCTGCATCAGCGTCGTCCGGGATATGAGCCCGATATGCTGCCCCCCTTCGCCGACGACGCAGGCCGTCCTGAACTTGGAGTTCGAGACAACGGTTTTCGCGTACTCGAGCGAGTCCTCGAGCCGCACCGTGGGGACGTCGGTCTCCATGATCATCCTTGCCGGCAGGGAGAGGCTGATCATCTTGCCGACGCTGAACGCATCAAGCGTCGTCGCGAGCACCGAGGCCCCTCTCGTCCGGGCGGCGGCGATCACCCGCTCGCCCACCGGCGCCCCTTCGGCGATGATAAGCGCGGCGACTCCCGCCGATATCAGGGCGAGCTGGGCCGGTTCGTTGTCCCCGACGATCGCGATATCGTCTGGCGTCATCCGGGAGAGGGTGACGTGCAGGGCGTCGATGACGGTGTAGACACGGCCTTCGCCGAGCGTCTCGTGCGCCGGGACGACCGTCCGGGCGTCGAGGATGCGGGCGAGGGTCTCAAGCCGCATCGGGATGAGCGAGAGCTGTTCCCTGGGGTTTTTCCTGACATAGGCCCGCGCAAGGCCATACTCGCTGACGAGCCCGACCAGGGTCTCATCCTCGTCGGTGATGGGCATGTTGCGCATGTCGTAGGTATCCATCAGGTCGGCGACATCGACCGTCGGGACATCCTGCCGGACGCTCCTGGTATCCAGCGGTATGTCTGATACGGTGGGCTCGACGCTCGCTATGTAGACCGGCGCTTCGGCGTTGAACTTCCTGAGCGCAAACTCCGTCTCCGCGTTCACTTCCCCGCACCGGGCGGGGATGTACCGACCCGGTTCGGTGCGGTTGCGGAGCTCAGCGTAACCGATGACGCTGCAGATGCTGTCTGTATCTGGCTGCCTGTGGCCGATAATATAGATCTTATTCAGTTCCATTTCCTCCTCGGTTCACCGTGGGCGGCGGTTGTCTCCAGAGGTATCGCTCTCTGCCATCAAAGGTCTTATGCCGACCAGGGATCGGGCAAGGGCAACGTTGAAGTAGGGGTTCTGTCCATTCCCGGGGTGTGGGAACCGGTCATCACGGGCTCCTGCTCGTCCTGCTCATCACGGTATGCCTGCTCGCCTCCCCCGCAGCTGCCGGCCCGGAGGATGTGACGGTGACCTCCGTCGCGGTCGATCCTGTAGTCCTGATGCAGGACGACTCGGGCACCATCACGGTTGTCGTCCAGAACAACGGGCCCACGCCCGTCCAGGTCGGCCGCGCCAGGCTCTACGGCGACGGCGTCGTCCCGGTGAGCGAGCCCTACCCCTCGGTTGGGGTTATCGGCGCGGGCACCGGGAGGACGTTCTCCTTCGCCGTCCGGGCGGATGCCCCCGATGGGACCTACTACCCTGTCTTCCACCTGGACTTCCGGGAGAACGGAACCCTCCGCTACCCGGTCCCGGTCCGGGTCGATGATACCCCGCTCAGTGTGACGGTGGCCCAAAGACCGGAGACCTTCTCCCCCGGGAGGGAGGCCGCAATCACCGTCAATGTGGGGAACCCCCGCCCGAACGCCGCATCCGGCGTCCAGGTGACCCCGCAGGGGACGGGGTTTACCGTCACCCCGGCTGGCGTGTTCATCGGCAACCTTGCGCCCGATGGGTCTCGCGCCGTCCACTTCAACCTGACCCCGGCAGGCGAGACGAACGTCACGTTCCATGTGGCGTGGCGAAACGGCCTCAACACCCACACCACCGATCTCGCGCTCCCGGTCTCGTTCGGGGAGGATAAGCGACGGGCAGACCTCTTCGCAAGCAACATCGAGGTCGTCCCGGAAGGGGATATCTACCGGGCGACCGGTGATGTCGCAAACGCCGGCCTTGAGTCCGCACGCTCGGTCCTCGTCACC
>NZ_DAQR01000087.1:0-10789 GCF_002502935.1 Methanoculleus sp. UBA413 | reverse complement strand
GTCGCCCCGTTTGAGGTGACGTTCCGGGCCGGGGCGGACGTGACTGAGGTCCCGCTCATCATCGACTACCGCGACAGCGACGGGAACCCCTTCTCGGTGACCGTGCCTTTCTCGATCGAGAACCGGACGGCCGAGGGCACAGCGGCGCCCGCGATCCTGGTCCCGGCCGCCGTCGCCGGCGCGCTGGTCCTCGCCGCAGCGCTTGCGGTCCTCTGGTACCTCCGGAGACGGCGACGATGAGCGACGAGCCCATCGTCAGGTTCGAGGACGTCACCAGGGTCTACCCCCTCCCGGCAGGGGCGGTCGTGGCACTCGACCACGTCTCCCTCACGGTCGAGCCGGGCGAGTTCATCGCCGTGATGGGACCCTCGGGCTCCGGAAAATCGACGCTCCTGAACCTGATGGGCTGTCTCGACGTCCCGACCACAGGGAAGATCTACTTCGCCGGGCAGGATATCTCCAGGCTCGGCGACGACGACCTCACCCGGCTCCGGCGTGACCATATCGGGTTTGTCTTCCAGCAGTTCAACCTCATCCCGCTGCTCTCGGCGCTTGAGAACGTCGAGTTCCCGGTCCTCCTCACCGCCGGCCGGGAGGAGAGCAGGCGACGGGCGACCGAGGTTCTGCGGGCGATGAACCTCGACGACGCCCTCTTCTCCCACCGCCCGGGCGAACTCTCGGGCGGCGAGCAGCAGCGGGTGGCGATCGCCCGGGCGCTCGCGAACGATCCCGACCTCCTCCTCTGCGACGAACCGACCGGGAACCTGGATACGAAGACCGGGACCGCGATCATGGACCTCCTCGCGGCCGAGAACCGCCGGGGAAAGACGATCGTCATGGTCACCCACGACCCCCGGGTCGCCGGCTACGCCCGCCGCCGGATCCAGATCGTGGACGGGAGGCTGGTATGATCTTCCTCTCTTTTGCAGCGAGGAACCTCCGGCGCCACTGGTTCCGGTCGCTCCTCTCGGTCATCGGGATCGTCGTCGGCGTCGCGGCCATAGCGTCGCTCGGGATCCTCGGGGGGAGCATCAACCTCCTCGTCGCAAACCTCATCAGCGACGTCGGGGACACCATTGTGATCACCCCGCACACCGCCATCGGCGGGACGTTCGCCGGGGACCCCCGGACGGCCGTGGACGTGACCCTCTCCTCCCGGGAGGTGGACGAGATCAGGCGGGCGGCTAGCCCCTACCGGGTGATCCCGGTCCTGCAGGGGGTGGACGAGGTGGAGTTTGGCCGCGGCGAGAGCGGGTATACCCGGGTCATCGGGCTCGATCCGGAGAATATCCCCATCCTGCTCAAACTCGAGGAGGGGCGCTACCCCCGGCAGAACCAGCCCGGGGCGCTCGTCGGGACCTACCTTGCCCGGGAGTACGACCTCCGCCCCGGTTCAAGGATCACCGTCGGCGGGGAAGACCTGCGGGTGGCGGGCGTGCTCGCGGAGCGGGGGTTTGCCGTCGACATCAACCCAGACTACGCCATCGTCGTCACGGAGGGCTGGTACACCGGCCATTTCGGGACCCAGGACGGCGGCTACGCGATGGCCATCGTCCGGGTTGGGGATATCGCCGCGATCGATGACGTGAAGGATGCGGTGGAGACCCGGCTCAACCGGCGCGAGGATGTGGTCGACATCATCGATTCCCGGGAGATGCTCGGGCAGTATCAGGCTATCTACGACCAGATCACGGTCTTCCTCCTCGGGATCGGGGGGATCTCCCTCCTCGTTGCGGCCGTCAACATCCTCAACGTCATGTACATAGCGGTGACCGAGCGGGTCTCTGAGATCGGGGTGATGCGGAGCATTGGGGTCCGCCGGCGTGAGGTCCTGCGGATCTTCCTCTACGAGGCCCTGGTCCTCGGTGTCGCCGGGAGCGCCGTCGGCGGGGTCTTGAGCGCGGTCGTCGGCTATGTCGTCAGCGTCGCCGCCATCGGGCTCTTCACGGCAGGGACCACGTTCGGCGAGGAGTTTGTGGTCTTCAACCTGACCGCTGTCGGGTACATCGTCTTTGGCATGGCATTCGGTATCGGAACAAGCGCCCTTGCCGGGTTCTACCCGGCCTGGAAGGCGGCCCGCCTCCTTCCGGTGGAGGCGATGCGGCATGCGTGACCCGGAGGAGGGGCGGCGTGATCCTGGTTAACCTTGCAGTCCGCAACCTCAGGCGGCACGCGGTCAGGTCGGTCCTTGCCATGGTCGGGATCGTCATCGGGGTCCTCGCCATAGCGTCGCTCGGGATCCTCGGCGCCAGCCTCTCGGCGCTCGTCGGGGGCCTGGTCTCGGACGTGAGCGACACCATCCTCGTCACCCCCCACGTGGCGGTATCCAGCGGCGACCCCTTCGACCCGAGGAACATCCTCGCTTCACGGATATCTGACCGTGACGTGGCGCTCATCGAGAAGGCGGCCGGGCAGAACCGCGTCATCCCGATGTTCCGGACGGCCGAGCGGCTCACTTCGGGGGAGACCTCCGGCTACGTGACGGTCTACGCGCTCCGCCCCGACGATATACCGTTTCTGCTCGATGCGGAGGCGGGCCGCTACCCTGAGTCCACGTCGCCCGGGGTGATGGTGGGCTCGCTCCTTGCCGAGGATCTCGATCTCAGAGTTGGGAGCAGGATCGAGTTTGCGAACGAGAGCGTCCGGGTCATTGGGATCGCTGCCGAGCGGGGCATGGGAATCGATATCAACCCTGATTATGCCGTAATCGTCACCGACGCCCGCTACCCGAGTGAGGAAGCGGGCATGGTGGTCGTGAAGGTGAGAGACCCTGCCGATATCGGGGAGGTGAAGGCCGCCATCGAGAGCCAGGTCAACCGCAGGAAGGAGAAGGTGGACGTCCTCGACTCGCGCGAGGTGCTCCAACTCTACTACGAGACGATGGACGCCATCTCCCTCTTCCTGCTCGGCATCGGTGCGGTGTCGCTCTTTGTCGCGAGCGTCTCGATCCTCAACGTCATGATCATCTCTGTTACGGAGCGGAGACGGGAGATTGGGCTGATGCGGAGTATCGGCGTCTCCCGGCGCGAGGTCTTGCGGATCTTCCTCTACGAGGCCCTGGCCCTCGGTGTCGCCGGGAGCATCGCCGGGGGGATCCTGAGCGCTCTCGTGGGCTACTACGCGAGTGCGGCCGCTTCCGGGCTCCTCGGGGGCTTTGTCGTCCCGGCCGGGGAGGCTGCCGTGAGCCCGGCGGTTGCCGGCTACATCGCTTTCGGGATGGCGTTCGGGGTTGCCGCAAGCGTCATCGCCGGGCTTTACCCGGCGTGGAAGGCGGCGGGCCTGAACCCGATCGAAGCGCTCCGCTACGAGTAAGGGGCCCCGGACGCGTTCTCCGTGCGGTCCGGGATCTCGGGGTGCAGGGTTTATATATCCGGGGTGGTATGGGGAGTCAGGTGAAGAACGAATGCTCTTTGTCCTGTGGTATAAGTTCGAGCCTGAGCACACCCACCAGGTCTTGGAACTCTGGAAGCGCTTCCAGTTCCCCTCTGACGTGAAGGTCCACCACCGCTACCTCCTCATCGGGCGGCACATGTCGGTCGCCGTCTTTGAGGCGCCGGATGAGCGGTCCATCCTGAAGATCACCGCGCCGTTCAGTTCCTACGGGGTTGCACACGTCGCGCCGGCGATGTCGCTCGAAGAGGCGATCAAGACGACGTGGTGATCCGGAGCGCTCCCGGAAGACCGGAAAAATTCCCCTTTTTTGTCTGAACATCGATCTCGGTCTGCGATACCGGATGCCTCCGGCACTCAAGGTCTCGACCACGTCCAGGGCGCGACACCTCCCGTGGGGCCGGCGCGCGCATACCCTGCGGTGCGGCCTCCAGGTTTCCCTCAAAAACCATCCCCAATACGGTCGATTCCCCGGATCCCGCCCCTCATGCCTGCTAAGGAACATGATCCCCGGTCGGCCCCGCCCCTCCCTGTCAGCGAACGTTTGCGTAATTTCATGGTCCCCGGGATCGGAAACTCTTATGAGCACTTATAGGATGATAGACTCCCACATCAGGAAGTGCTCTGACCCTCATCCGGTCCTCAATACGATAACAATACCCAAGTTGTGTGAAACGAATGTTACAGATGATTACGTGGCTCGACAAGAACTTCAGCTCGCTCCAGCCAACGCGGGCGATCATCATGAGAGCGCTGCGCCACATGCGCCCCGCGGATCGAAAAAAACTCTTCTCCAAGGATATCCCCGAGATGCGGACCGCTGAAGGGCGGTGGTTTGAGGCGATCATCTATGAGATGATCCTCGACCTCAGCCTCCAGACCAACCTCATCCTCTCCGTCGTGGCGCGGGGGGCCGATGGTCCCGCCAGGGTCAGGCGTGCGCAACTGGGGCAGAACGGCCTCTTCTACTCAAACATCGGGGATATCAAGGTCCGGGGAAACGGCCAGGACCTCGCCGAGGTCGATCTGATGCTCGTCGACCATACGGGCGCGCTGACGTTTGGCGAGATCATCACATCCCCTGCCGACTTAAAAGAGTTTGAGGAGGAGATCCACTACAAGAAACAGCTCCTCGGCTACCTCTATGGGCAGCCGACCGTGCCGTTCCTCCTCATCTCCTCGGTCGACATCTCCCGGACTGCCGTCGTCCGCCGTCTCCTCAAGGAGCCCGACAACATCCTCCTCACCACCGCCTCCTGTGAGGACTTAAAGACCCTGATCCGTCCCCGCGACCTGAAACGGAGCCCGCCCCGGAAGATCAGGCACGAGAAACTGATATCGATATCAGATATCGCTCCCCGGCGACCGTTCGATTACAAGCAACTCCACGACGAGCGGATGCAGAGCATCATCAACTCAGTCACCTCAGACCGGGGTATCGAACAACTGGGCACGCCTGACGAGATCCCGCCGATCGTAAAAAAGGTCCTCTTCGGGGGGCTCTACCCCTCCGCCGTCCGGATGCTTGACTCCCGGTATCCTATCCGCATCAAAGGAAAGACCTATGACCCGGATACAATCCAGAAGCAGTTCTCAAAGGTCGTCCTGGCCGTGAACCTCCCCGAATACAAACCGATCATCTACCTCCGGCGGCGGAACAAGAAGGAGTACCTCAAGATGGTGCCCAATAACCGATCCGGCGGGTTCAAGTTCGAGAGCCGGCGGACACCCCATATGGCCGGGTTCTTCCTCTGGCTGGAGTCGGTCAGGCCGTCGCTCGGGGCCGAGTTGACACGGGAACTCCTGGATGCGTTTCCCGCGGTCCATGTTCCGGGAGCGACGACTGCGACGCAAAAACCGTAAGATACCTATGGGGCCGGAACGCATATGTCTCCATGATTTCGGGGAGGTGTGGCCGGGGTGGACCTGGTAGCCAGTCTTGCTGAATTCACAGCCTTTAGCTTGGTCGCGGTCGCCTCGATCATCGCGGTGATGAACCCGGCCTCTACGATCGTGGTCTACACGGCGCTCACCGAGGGCATGAGCGGGAGCGAGCGCCAGAAAGTCATCAACACGTCGATGAAGATTGCCTTCATCGTGCTCGCCTTTTTTGCTCTCACGGGGCAGCTGATCTTCTCGATCTTCAATATCACCGTTCCGGCGTTCCAGATCGCGGGCGGTATCCTGCTGGTCAGCGTGGCGACCGGAATGCTCAACACGAAGGGCGAGTCGTACTCGCCTGAAGAACTGGAGAATATCGCCGTCGTACCGCTGGCCTTCCCGCTCTCGTGCGGCCCGGGGACGATCACGACGGTGATCCTGCTCGCATCGGGCCCTGAGGGGGTGGCGGGGATTATCGCCGTCTTTGCAGGGATCATCGTGGCTCTTGCCATCTCCTACATCGGGATGCTCTACGGGCCGACGGTCTTTGCCTACATCGGGGAGGAGGGGTTACGGGTCGTCCCGAAACTCCTGGCGGTTATTGTCCTTGCCATCGCCATCCAGTTCATCATCAACGGGATTTCGGCGGCGATGCCCCAGCTCCTCGGCAGCATCGATCTTGGCGGACTGGTATGACCGATGTTCAGATCACGCTCATCCGGGTGCTCCAGGATCAGGCGGCGTGGCTTGCCGCTCCCATGCTCTTCTTCTCCTTTCTCGGGCAGCCGGAATTCTTCCTGCTCGTCGTCGCGCTCCTCTACTGGTGCGCAAACCCCCGTCTTGGGCTCCGCCTGGGTCTGCTCATGGGGATATCGTCCGGGCTCTCCGTGGCCCTGAAGATTGCGTTTCACCTTCCCCGTCCCTACTGGGTCAGCCCGGAGGTCAGGGCGCTTGCGAGTCATCCGTCGTTCGGTCTCCCCTCAGGCCACGCCCAGGGTGCGGTTACGTTCTGGGGTCTGCTCGCCGCCGATGCCCGGCGGAGGTGGTTCTCTCTCTTCGTGGTCGCTCTGGTCCTCCTCATCGGTGCGTCACGCATCTTTCTTGGTGTTCACTTCCCGGTCGACATCATCGCGGGGTTTGCGTTCGGTCTTGCCGTCCTCATCGGGTTCCTCGCCCTCGAAGAGCCGGTGGGTCGCCGCATCGCCGCCCTCCCCATTTCCCGGCAGATCCTGCTCGCGTTTGCCGGTTCCATCGTCCTGGCACTGATCTCGTTTGCCGCCTTCGCGGCCATCGGTGACTGGCAGATCCCCGCGTCCTGGGCGGCGGGGGCGATTCAGCAGTCGGGCCAGCCTATCAACCCGCTCGACCCCGGAGGCGCCGTGACGGCGGCGGGGTTCTTCTTTGGGTTTGCGGCCGGGGCGGCGGCAGCGTGGCCCCGGCAGGAGAGCATCTGCATCACCGGGAAGTGGTCAGACCACCTGCTCCGCTACGTCCTCGGCATCATCGCGGCCGGGATGATCTGGTTTGGGTTCGGGCTCCTTGTCCCGCCGGAGCCCGTTTTGGCGGCCTATATCCTCCAGTACCTCAGGGCCGCCGCCGCTGCCGCCTGGGTCTCGTATGGCGCCCCGGTGGTCTTTGCCCGCGTATACCCGGCGGGCCGTGCCTGAAGGAGCGCTCACTCCATACCCTTTTATTCCGCCGGCGCCATTTCTCTCTATGCTTGTAGAGGGGATAGCTCTAGGCTGGGTGCTGATCGTGCTCGGAGCAGTGCTGCTCCTGATCGAGGTCTACCAGCCCGGGTTCTTCATCGCCGTTCCTGCCACGGTCCTGATCATCCTTGGGGTTCTCCTCCTCCTCGGCGTCGATGTCCTCAGTTCTCCCACCGGCCTCATCGTCGGGGTTGTGGCGGCAATGGTAGCTGCTTCGGTCACAGTCTGGGTCTACAGTCGTCTCACGCCCGGGAAGAAACCCCCCACGACCCTCTCCCGGGACTCGCTTGTCGGCCTTGAGGGGCTGGTGGTCAGGGAGGTCGAGGCCGGGACAATCTCGGGGAAGGTGCGGATCGGGAGCATGGAGTGGAGCGCGCGAACCGAGTCAGGCAGCATTCCTGCCGGGAGAAGGGTTACTGTTGTTCACTCCGAAGGAGTACATATTGTTGTGAAGGAGATTGAGTAAGATGCTTTTAGGGTCTATTCCGTGGACCGGACTGATTACGGTCTTTCTGATCATTGTTATTGTCGTCATCTTCGCCAGCGGCGTGGTGATTGTGCAGCCATACGAACAGGGTCTCCAGATCCGCCTGGGGCAGTACATCGGGAGGATGAATCCTGGGTTCCGGTGGGTGGTCCCGCTGATCACGAGGGTCGTGAAACTCGATCTCAGGACTGAGGTGATGGATGTCCCGCGGCAGGAGGTGATCACGAAGGACAACTCCCCGACGAACGTCGACGCGATCGTCTATGTCCGGGTGATCGACCCCGAGAAGGCCTACTTTGAGGTGATGAACTACCGATCGGCGACGGTGGCGCTCGCCCAGACGAGCCTGCGCGGGATCATCGGCGACATGGAACTCGACGAGGTTCTCTACAACCGGGACATCATCAACGCCCGTCTCCGTGACATCCTGGACCGGGAGACCGATGCCTGGGGCGTGAAGGTCGAGCGGGTGGAGATCAAGGAGGTCGACCCGGTCGGCCCGGTCAAACAGGCGATGACCGAACAGACTGCTGCCGAGCGGGAGCGGCGTGCCGCGATCCTCAGAGCGGACGGCGAGAAGCGGTCCGCGATCCTCAAGGCCGAAGGGAAGCGGCAGAGCATCATCCTGGAGGCCGAGGGCGAGCGGCAGAGCAAGATCCTCCGGGCCGAGGGGGACCGGACGTCCCGGATCCTGCAGGCACAGGGCGAGGCGCAGGGGCTGCGCATCATATCGGTCGGCTCTCGGCCGCTGGACCGGCGGGCGATCACGGTCCTCTCGCTCGATGCCCTGAAGCAGATGGCCGACGGCCAGGCGACGAAGATCATATTCCCGTTCGAGGTCTCGACCATCGTCAAACAGGCAGCCGAGTACCTCGGGGCCACGGTCGAGGCCCCGGAGGTTCCTGAAGGGACAGAAGTGCCGCCAGAGGATATTCTCGGGGAGATCCCGAGCCGGGAGGAACTCCGGGCCACAGAGGAGGCGGCAAAGGTCCCTGATATCGATATCGAGAAGGAGATGCAGAAGAAGCCAAAGAACCTGGTGGAGGAAGAGGAGGAGAAGGAGGGGCTGTGAACTACCCCATGCGAAGGCGTGGGGCTTCCCGGCCATCACCGCCCCTGCCTCACATGAGGTATTCCCAGATCTCCACAAGCGTTGATTATCCTGTTCGGGCAGTTCCTACCCTACAGGCACTTGTGTGAGGGCCGATTGCCCGGGTTTATCGCAATATGGGGCCTCTACTACTATGTAAATGAGCCATGCGGGGGGATTCGTGTGCGATCCTGAAAAAAGGGTGCCGCGATTCCCCTTACGGAGGGACCCCGCCCACTCATGCCGCCTCTGGCCCCGCAGAGATAGTGCCCATGGTCCGAGGGGGCCAGATCCCGCGGGTCAACGAGGAGGAATGCTCCGGTACAATTATGTAATCATGGGTGTCGATCATAGAAATGGTGGCAGATCTCAAAACCATTTCATATGACGGAAACAACTCACTTCCCTGCTGAAAAATCCTTTTTTATCAATGAAACCGGGAGGGATCAACCGCTGAAGAACTATATCCCGGCTGAGATCCTGGAAATAGCAGAGGTCGGGGGGCAGCGTGCCATCCCCCGGATAGCGAAGGACCTCTCGTTGATGAAAGAACTTGAAGCTATATCAGGCAATTTGCCGACACAGCACCGTTTCATAAACGCCGATAGCCGTAACCTCATGTTCCTTCCTGATGAGAGCGTCCACCTGATTGTGACGTCGCCTCCGTACTGGACCCTCAAGAAATATCCCGAGAGGGACGAACAGCTCGGACAGATTGAGGACTACGAACTCTTCCTGGAAGAGCTTGATAAGGTATGGAGACACGTCTATCGGGTCCTTGTCCCAGGGGGCCGCCTGGTCATCGTTGTCGGCGATGTCTGCCTGCCCCGGCGTGAAGCCGGGCGTCATGTCGTGATGCCTCTCCATGCCAGCATCCAGGAGCACTGCCGCAAGATCGGGTTTGACAACCTGGCGCCGATCATCTGGTATAAGATCGCCAATGCCTGCTTTGAGGCAAATTCCCGAGGGTCGTTTCTGGGAAAACCCTATGAGCCCAACGGGATCGTCAAGAATGACATCGAATACATTCTCTTCCAGAGAAAGGCCGGAGGTTACCGGAAGCCCTCACTTGAAGCACGGTTACTCTCGGTCATCTCGGAGGAGAACCAGAAAACCTGGTTCCGCCAGATCTGGGACCTTAAGGGGGCATCGACCAAGGAGCACCCCGCACCCTATCCTCTGGAACTGGCTGAAAGACTCGTGCGGATGTTTTCTTTCGTAGGCGACACCGTCCTCGACCCGTTCGGCGGCACGGGAACGACCAGCCTCGCTGCCGCACGGTGGGGCCGAAACAGCATCAGTATCGAGGTTGAAGAAAAATATTTCCTCATGGAGGTTGAAAGGTTTAATCGTCAGGCAAAACAGTCCCGATTGTTCTGATAGGGGCAGGATCATGGTAAGTGACAGGATACTCCGGGAAATCTCCCGCGACGACTATTTTTCTCGTGCGGTGCGATATTTCTGGGATAAGAGGGCGTCGCAGGCGGAAGATTAGAACAGTCGTGGTGTGAAAGACCAGGGCTTTCGTTCGGAAGCGACGGGTGGGAAGCATATGGATGGGTTCTTTTCGCCTATCCGTGATCTGCTCATGGATGTCGGGGTGCCTGAGAGTGATATCTGCACACGGAGGAGTTCTCTCAACCTTCCGGGGTATTTCCGGGCGGAGAAGCAGTGGGACCTTATCGTTATCAAACACCATCCTGACGGAAAGAAGGAACTGGTTGCCGTCCTTGAACTGAAGTCCCAGAAAGGACCGTCATTTGGGAACAATATCAACAACCGGACTGAGGAAGTTCTGGGGAGCGCATATGACCTCTGGACGGCATACCGGGAGGGGGCCTTCAAAACTTCCCCATCGCCCTGGCTTGGGTACCTCCTTCTGCTTGAAGACTGCGAGAGATCCCGAAAGAGTGTGAGGAACAACGAGCCGCACTTTGAGGTTTTCCCCGAGTTTAAGGACGCCTCCTATATTGAACGTTACCACCAGACCTGCCTTAAGTTAGTGCGGGAGAGGGTCTATTCCGAGGTCTGTTACCTGCTTGCGAAGGAAGATGATAAAATGAAACCCCGGAACTACGCTGAACCGGATGAGACTCTGTCGGGGTACCGATTCCTGCGGTCCTTGTGCTCGCATCTGGGCAATTTTTATGAGATGGTGTAAGCCTGAAAGCCGTCCCCAAACACTTCTGCCGGGAGAGTTTCTTCAGATGGAGGGGGCTTGCCCCCTCCCCT
>NZ_DAQR01000060.1:0-2575 GCF_002502935.1 Methanoculleus sp. UBA413 | reverse complement strand
GGTGGGGGCCGGGGAGGGGGCTCGCCCCCATAGGCGTTAACTTACCAGCTGGGTGGAATGCATTCTCGGTGATACCGGCAAGTACCAGGCAATCGGCGAGTTCTCATCTCTGCCCCAAGGCAATCCGTTTCCCATGAGATTTCCATGATCCCTATCGTTTTCAGCGGAGGAGGACCATTGCCGCACACCAGCGGAATTGTGTGGCCGATATCTCGCCAAATCGGCCACATTTCACCGAATCGGGCATTATCCGCTCAAATTCTCATGACTAAAGTTAGCGCTCATAGGGCTCGCCCCCTCCCTGCAGGCCGGACCCGGGGCACAAACAGAGCCATGATGCCCCAACCCGCCAAACCAGGGCGGTTTTCAGGGGAAATGTTAACTGAAATGCTCCACCAGCGGCAACGCTCGGCACGAAAGAAGCGTAAGCGCAGGAGGTCCCGGTGATGACAACAGGAACGGTAAAGCGAGAGAATGAGTCCGGCACCGTGGACCGTGGCGATATCCCCTGGAAAGCCGTGCACGGGTGTGCGATATTTCGAAGGACGAGGAATGAAGCGAAGCAAGCGGCAGCCGGTCCCCGTCAGCCCACCCTGGAGAAACCCCACCCCATACCTATATATGATATCGGCATAATGGGGACCGGCTGCCGCCGCCCTCTTCCCCGGGAACTCCGGAGCGGCGCAGGCGAAAGGAGGCTTGACGTATGGAGCATGAACCGGGTGCGGGACATGGCCTGCCGGGCAGGCATGAGTCGTTCTGGATGGAGACAGCCCCGGAGACATCGTATCCCCCTCTGCCGGGGGACCTGGAGACCGACGTTGCGGTCGTGGGCGGCGGCATCACCGGGATCACCACCGCCGTCCTGCTCAAACAGGCAGGCTACACGGTTGCCGTGATCGAGGGGGACAGGATCTCTCGGGGTGTGACCGGCCACACAACGGCAAAGGTCACCTCACTCCACCGGCTCATCTACCGGGAGCTTGTCGACCGGTTCGGAGGCAGTCGGGCAAAGCAGTACGCAGACGCAAACCAGGCCGCGATCGGGACGATTGCGTCGTTAGTCCTGGATTACGACATTCCCTGCGACTTTATCCGGAAACCTGCCTACACCTACGCAGAATCAGAAGACTCCCGCGACCTCGTCGCGGCAGAGGCGGACGCGGCACGGAGCCTCGGCCTCCCGGCGGCATTCGTGGACGACGTCCCACTGCCGGGAAGGACCTACGGGGCAGTGCAGTTCGCCGACCAGGCGCAGTTTCATCCCCTGAACTACCTCATGCGGCTGGCCTCCCTGATTCCGGGCGATGGGAGCCAAATCTTTGAGAAGACCAGGGCGCTCGAGGTGCGGGACGAGAAAAGCCGCTGCACGGTCCGGACTGACCGGTGGACTGTCACGGCCCGGTCCGTGGTCCTTGCTACCCACTACCCCTTCTACGATGGGCCGGGGTTCTACTACGCCCGGATGGAGCCGTCGCGCTCCTACGTCCTCGGCATCCGGACCGATGAGCCGTTCCCGGAGGGGATGTTCATCAACGCTGAAGGCCCCGCTCACTCCTGGCGGTCGCAGCCGGCGAGCGGCGGCGAACTGGTGCTCGTCGGCGGTATGGAGCACCGGACCGGCGAGAACGTGGACACGAGGGAGCACTATCGCCGACTCGAGGGGTATGCCCGGTCGGTCTACCCGGTCAAATCCGTCGACTACCGCTGGTCCGCGCAGGACTACATCACCATCGACGGCGTCCCCTATATCGGCCCGCTCGCCGACGGTCACGAGAACATCTACATCGCAACCGGCTTTCGGAAGTGGGGGATGACCAACGGCACCGCGGCAGCAATGATCCTTACCGATATGATCCGGGGACGGCAAAGCCCGTGGGCGGAGGTCTACGCTCCCGACAGGTTCAGGCCGATGGCATCGATCCAGAGATTCCTCGCCCACAACATTGAGGTGGCCGAGAAGTACATCGGCGGGGTCATATCCCGGCCTTCCGGGGACCTGCGGGATGTCCAGCCCGGAGAGGGAAGGATCCTGATGATCGAGGGCAGAAAGACCGGGATCTACCGGGACCAGGAGGGGCGAGTCCACGCGGTCAACCCCACCTGCACCCATATGGGGTGCGTCGCCGCATGGAACAGCGCCGAAGAGACCTGGGACTGTCCCTGCCACGGTTCACGCTACTCGGTCGACGGCAGGGTGATCCACGGCCCGGCAGTCAGGGGGCTCCCGCCGCCCGGCGAGTGAGAAGAGCAAAGACCGTTGAGGAACGACAGGTGGACGGTTGCATCCCGGCACGGATTCCCGGCGGCTAATGGCCCTTCGCGGTGAGGGACTGCTCGCAAACCCCCACCCCGCCCGCGCTTAGCGCTCCTCAATCGCACCTTCGGTGCTCAAACTCCGCTCCTACCGGAACGTCGTTCCCCTGGGGGTGCAGTGGCAGTGGATGGGGATCCGGTGGGAAGCCATGCCCGGGCAGGCCTCTGGACCCGGTTCATCCACGGTTTTGTCCTCAGGTTTGTTCCCGTACAGTGGACCGTGGTGGCTATCGCCCCTGGGGGAGGGGCTGACGGGGAG
>NZ_DAQR01000076.1:9651-13856 GCF_002502935.1 Methanoculleus sp. UBA413 | reverse complement strand
CGGGGCGATTCCCACCACGGCCCCCTGTCTGGGTGAGGCGGGGAACAGTCCAGATCTGGTATCCGGGCTTCGTCAGATCCGGGTTTCAAGCAATTGACTGGGATTCAGCAAAGGTTGAGACTCTCCGGTACCACCATGAGTGCATTGCCCCCATGGTTGCGTTCGCGCCAATGGGGCGAGCTCCCTCCCCTACCCCCTTCCCTAAGGCGAAGAGTCACCACGGTCCACTGCCCGGGGAGAGCCCGGGGGAATCCACCCCACCGGGTGGGGACGAGCACCTGAACCCGAACGGGGGGTCAACTGAGTCTGATAATTCGGAATCGGTGTACCAGCACCCCACCGGCATCCTCAAGAACAGGTTAATATAGCGTAAAGTTTCAGGGGAGAGTATGGCCGCAAACAGGGAGGAGCAGCAGAACGTCATCGAGAAGGTCAGGGAAATCCTCTCGACCTACCACACCCGGGATGCCGTCCGCGAAGAACTGGAGTCGCTCGGCTTCGATGTCAGGGCGGAACATGGGGACGTCGTATCCCTGGAGAACACGCATGCTGAGATCTTTGTCCAGATCTTTGTAAACGACCGGGGCGATCTCTTCGACTCGCACGTCGTGACGTTCGATGAGCTCGAACTAAAACCACGGGCGAAAGACTGATCCTAAAAGCCCATCCCGTCGGGAGGATTCGCAGAAAAAGGGTGGTTTTCAGGCGAACATCTCGCCGTAGGTGGTGTGGAAATGGTGCTGGTCAAAATCAACCGAGAGTTTATCGATCGCCTTCATGAAATCCTCGTGACCGACCGTATCGTGCTCCATCCTGATGGCAAACATGCCCGCTTCCATGCATATCGCCCGGAGGTCTGCGCCGTTCTTGCCCTCAGTGAGCCGGGCCACCTCCGAGAGGTTGACATCCTCGCCAAGGTTCATGTTCTGGGTATGGATCTTTAGGATGGCGAGCCTTCCCTGATGGTCGGGGAGCGGTATCGCGATCATCCGGTCGAACCTGCCCGGGCGGAGAAGCGCACGGTCGAGGATGTCGATCCGGTTAGTCGCGGCGATGATCTTGACGTCGCCCCGGTTCTCGAACCCGTCCATCTCGGCCAGGAGCTGCATCAACGTCCTCTGGACCTCGCGGTCGCCCGACGTCGTCGAGTCATTCCGGTGCGCGCCGATCGCATCGATCTCGTCGATGAAGATGATCGAAGGCGACTTCTGCTTCGCAAGGTCGAAGAGTTCCCTGACCAGGCGTGCCCCCTCACCGATGTATTTCTGCACCAGCTCCGAGCCGACCACGCGGAGGAAGTGCGCGTTCGTATGGTGGGCCACCGCCCGCGCAAGCAGAGTCTTCCCCGTGCCGGGCGGCCCGTGGAGCAGCACACCCTTCGGTGGGGAGATCCCGACCTTCTCGAAGAGGTGCGGTTTGGTCAGGGGGAGCTCGACCGCTTCCCTGACCTCCTCAATCTGCGCCTCAAGCCCGCCGATGTTCTCGTAGGTCTCCTCCGGAGAATCAACCAGTTCCATACCGTAGATCTGCGCGTCGTAACTTGTGGGGAGCACATCCACGATGGCGAGGGACTGCTGATTGAGTGTGCACCGTACGCCGGGTTTGAGGAGATCAGGGTCGATAAGCTGCGATGTACGGACCAGGAACCGTGGCCCTGCGCTGCTTCGCACAATCACCCGGCTGTTGTCAATCACATCCGTTACCGTCCCGATCACGAGAGGAGGACTCCTGAGTTGTTCGATTTCACTCTTCAGTTTACGCAGTTCGCGTTCGTAGCGGATCTTCTGGGTCTCAATATATCGTTTCTCGGATTCCATCTGGCGAAACTGTTCGCGTAGCTCCAGGTTTCGGTTTTCGAGGTTAGTTATCCGTTCCAGGAGATACTGGTAGATGTCTTCACCGGTATCCTTCTCTGGTGCCTGCCGAGCGATATCTCCCATAGGTCTCCTCGATTAATTATATAGGTTAAAATGAATATAAAGTTGTTTGCGAGACTTATGCAGTGTGAACTATGCGGTGCTCCCATACAGGGATCACCGAAAACCATTCAGATCGAGGGTGCAGAACTCCGTGTCTGCGTCCGATGTGCGAAACACGGTACAGAAGTCCAGCAATCGCGACAGAGGGTTGTCCAGAAAAAAACGGGCATCGCTGTCACGCAGACCAGAAGAAGGCCGCGGGATGTCTTTGACATGATGGAGGGAGAGATCGTCGAAGACTACGCCGACCGGATTCGTGTCGCCCGGGAAGAGAAGGAATGGTCCACCCTTGACCTTGCACAGGAAGTTAAGGAACGTGAAGTCCTGATCAAGAAGATCGAGAAGGGTGATCTCATCCCCGAAGACGATCTCCGGCGGAAACTTGAGAAAGCACTCGATATCAGGCTGATCGATTCAGCCGAAGATACCACCTCCACCGGCGGGCCGGGACGGGTGACCATGACCATCGGCGACGTCATAGCGTTTCGGAAGGGCCGGAAGTAAGGCCTTCCCTGATACTTTTTTCCCATGAAACGCTCATGAGGCTGCACAACGAGCCTCATCCCTGTGCAGTGGACCGTGGTTGGCGTCGCGCCGGGGACCTTCTGTCCCCCGGAGCAGCGAGGCATCCAGGGAGGCGCGCACGCGGTTTCATGGGGGCCGGGCCGACCCTGGATTCATCCTTCGCGCCACCAGCCGGCACATTTTTATATAAGGACACGTAACGATATACGCAATGCAGGGTGAATGTTTTTTCGCCGGTGACCGCTTTTACCTCGGTTAACGGAGTAGCCGCCCTCGCAGAAGCAACACACCAGTTCTTAACCGCCGGTATCCGTGACTGCGGAGCGGCAGCGTTCTATAGCTATTTTATCCGGTTTTAAACCATCCCGGAGACTGTATTCACTCAAAATCCGGGGGAGATTGTGGTTATGAGAGGAAAAGAGATTCGTCTGGAACGTATTATGGATCGGAATACCGGCAGGACCATCATCGTGCCGCTTGACCACGGCGTAACGCTCGGCCCCATCCCGGGGCTGGTCGATCTCGGGAAAACCATCGACCTCGTCGCCGATGGCGGAGCGAACGCGGTGGTCGGTCATCTGGGGCTTGCGCTGCAC
This sequence comes from Methanoculleus sp. UBA413, assembly GCF_002502935.1. Classification (NCBI taxonomy): domain Archaea; kingdom Methanobacteriati; phylum Methanobacteriota; class Methanomicrobia; order Methanomicrobiales; family Methanomicrobiaceae; genus Methanoculleus; species Methanoculleus sp. UBA413. The sequence continues at coordinate 10,756 of NZ_DAQR01000076.1, read as the reverse complement.
GGCCACCGGGGGCATGGGCGGGACGTCGGCCTTATCATGCACCTCTCGGCGAGCACCAGCATCGGCCCCGACCCGAACGACAAGGTGCTCGTAAACACCGTCACGAACGCCCTGAAGATGGGCGCAGACGGCGTTTCGGTGCATATCAACGTCGGGGCCGACTCCGAAGCAAGGATGATTGAAGACCTCGGCAGGGTCGCGGTCACGTGCATGGAGTGGGGGATGCCGCTCCTTGCGATGATGTACCCCCGGGGCCGGAAGGTCGCGGATGAGCACGAGGTCGAGAGTGTCAAGCTCGCCGCGCGGGTTGCGGCTGAACTCGGCGCCGATATCGTCAAGACCGTCTACACCGGGGATCCGGACTCGTTCCGCGAGGTGACCCGGGGTTGCCCGGTGCCGGTCGTGGTCGCGGGTGGCTCAAAGACCGACGACCGCGCGATCCTCGACCTGGTGGAGGGCGCGATGGAGGGGGGTGCCGCCGGGATATCGATCGGGAGGAACGCCTTCCAGCACCCGGCGCCTGACCGCCTGATACGGGCCGCGGCGCTGATCATCCATGAGGGACGGTCGGCAGAGGAAGCGGTAGAGATTCTTGAGATGTGATGAAGATGATTGGAAAAGAGATCCGCCTGGAGCGGATAATGGACCGGAACACCGGTCGCGCCGTGATCATTCCGATGGATCACGGGTTTACCATGGGCCAGATCGAGGGGCTCCGCAACATGACGGGTATCGTCAGCGAGGTGAGCGAGGCCGGGGCGAACGCCATCGTGCTCCACAAGGGCATGGTGAAGGGAGGGCACCGGAAACGCGGAAAGGATATTGGTCTCATCGTGCACCTCTCCGCGAGCACGTCGATGAACCCTGACCCCAATGATAAGGTGCTCGTCTGCACCGTGGAGGAGGCGGTCGCGCTTGGCGCCGATGCAGTCTCCATCCACATCAACCTGGGCGCGCCGAACGAGTCACGGATGATCGAGTCTGCGGGCGCGGTGGTGCGGGACTGCAACCGCTGGGGGATGCCGCTCCTGATCATGATCTACCCCCGCGGCAAGGGGATCGACCCCACATCGCCACAGGCGATCGGGCACTGCGTCCGGGTCGC
>NZ_DAQR01000076.1:0-9414 GCF_002502935.1 Methanoculleus sp. UBA413 | reverse complement strand
ACCTTCCGCCAGATCACTGAGGCCTGCTCGGTGCCGGTGATGATCGCCGGCGGCGAGAAGGGAGGGGATCTCGAGACGCTCACGACCATCAGGGATGCCATCGGTGCGGGCGCTGCCGGGGTCTGCATGGGAAGAAACGCCTTCCAGCGCGAAGACCCAGGTCGGTTCATCGGCTCGATCTGCCGGGTGGTGCATGAGGGTGCAAGCCCGGCCGATGCGCTGGAGCGTGAGTGATGAAGCAGTTCTGGGTTGATATCAGGCCGTGGAGCAAGGACCTCGCGACCACCGCGATCGAGAGCGGGGCTGACGCCCTGGTGGTGGACGACGCAGGGCGCGTGCGCGAACTCGGGCGGGTGACGACCGTTGCGAGAGAGGGCGACCTCGTCCCCGGAAAGGACGTCTTCGAGGTTGAGATCGTCGACAAGGCGACTGAGGAGGAGGCGCTCAGGCTCGCCAGCAGGGGCCGGGTCATCGTGCGGATGCGGGACTGGACGGTCATCCCGCTTGAGAACCTCGTCGCACAATCCGACCGGATCATCGCCGCGGTCACGACCGCCGATGAAGCAGCGGTCGCCCTGAGCGTCCTCGAGCGCGGGGCGGCGGGCATCCTGCTTGCGACTGACGACCCGGCCGAGATCCGGCGGGCGGCTGGCTTGATCGCAGGTTCAGGCGCAGAGGTCGCCCTCGTCCCGTTCGAGGTGACCAGGATCGCCCCTGTCGGCATGGGGGACCGGGTCTGCGTGGATACCTGCTCCCTCCTCGCCGACGGGGAGGGGATGCTCGTCGGCAACACCTCCTCGGCGTTCCTGATGGTGCACCCCGAGACCCTGGAGAACCCCTACGTGGCCCCGCGTCCGTTCCGGGTGAACGCGGGGGCGGTGCATGCCTACACCCTCCTCCCTGACGGGAAGACCGCCTACCTCGCCGACCTCGCGGTGGGCGACCGGGTGCTCATCGCCGAGCATACCGGCGCGACCCACGAGGCGGTCGTCGGCAGGGTGAAGATCGAGCGCCGTCCGCTCCTCCTCGTTGAGGCGAAGGCAGGTGACGCGAAGGTGAGCCTGGTCCTCCAGAACGCCGAGACCATCAGGCTTGTTGCGGAGGACGGCAGAGCGGTATCGGTCGTCGATCTTGCGGTGGGCGACCGGGTGCTCGGGAGCGTCGCGGAGGGCGGGCGGCACTTCGGTATCGCCGTCGCCGAGACCATCCTGGAGAAGTGACGACGATGCTTGCAGGCATCATCGGCGGCACGGGACAGATGGGGCGGTTTTTCGCCGGGGTCTTTGAAGAGGCCGGCTGGGACGTGATCGTCTCAGGGACAAAGACGCCTCTCACCAACCGTGACGTCGCGGAGATGGCTGACCTCGTCATGGTCTCGGTGCCGATCCGCGCCACCGTCGGGGTGATCAGGGAGGTCGCCCCACTGCTCTCGGAGGAACAGGTCTTCTGCGACCTCACCTCCCTCAAGGTCGAACCGGTCCGGGCGATGCTTGCCTCCCGCGCTGAGGTGATCGGGCTCCACCCGATGTTCGGGCCGGGCGCCGTATCGCTCAGGGGCCAGACGATCGTCGCCACCCCGGCCAGATGCGATCCTGCGACCCTTGAGGGGCTCCTCTCGGTCTTCCGCGACCAGGGCGCGGCGATCACCCTCTCGACACCGGAGGACCATGACCGGATGATGGCGGTGATCCAGGGGCTCACCCATTTCGGGACGCTCGCGAAGGCGGAGGCCATCCGCCGGACCGGCGCCGACGTGGACGAGACCCTCTCGTTCACAAGCCCCATCTACCGGATCGAGATGGGGCTCGTCGGGCGACTCCTTGCCCAGGACGCGGGGCTCTACGGGGACATGCTCCTGATGAACCCGACGGTTCCGGAGGTGCTTGCCGCGTTTGAAGCGGCGGTCCGGACGCTCCGTGAGATCGTGGAAGGCGGCGACGACGAGCGGTTTCGGGCGTTCTTTGCTGAGAATGCCGCCCACTACGCCTCATACCTCGCGGCCGCGACAGAAGAGACCGACGACCTCATCAACCATGTGGTGATGAGATGACAGTCCTGACCCTCGGGCCGGCCGGGACGTTCAGCCACGAACTCGCCGCCGCACTCTTTGGTGACGATATCGAACTCCTGCCGACGATCCGCGCCACCATCGAGCGCGTGGCCGGGGGTTCTGCCGACGGCCTCGTGCCGATCGAGAACTCTGAGGCCGGCGGCGTGGGGGAGACGCTCCAGGGGCTCATGGAGTTTGGCGTCTCCATCACCGGCGAGGCCTACATGCCGGTCAGGCACCACCTCGCGGCCCGGGAGGAGCCGGAACATCTTCAGGTCATCTACGCCCACCCGCAGACGCACGAGCAGTGCTCCATCCTCCTCGGGAGCCTCGGGGTCGAGGTTGTGCACACGAGCAGCAACGCTGCAAGCGCGGTGGCGATGCAGGGAGACGGCCGCGCCGGTGCGGTCGTCCCGGAGATGGCGGCGACGATCTACGACCTCCCAATCGTTCTTTGGGATATCCAGAACAATAGGGAGAACACCACCCGGTTCGTGCAGATATCCGCCACTCCCCGCGAGGGTGGCGGGTGCACGAAGTGCAGCCTCCTCGTGGACCCCGGAACCGACCGGGTCGGACTTCTCGCCGAGATCCTCGGGGTCTTCGCCCGCCGTGGCATCAACCTGACCAGGATCGAGTCGCGCCCGTCCCGGCGCGGGATCGGCAGGTATGTATTCTTCATCGACCTCGAGATCTCAGAAGGATGGCAGGAGGCAAAGGAGGAACTCAAAAGGATGACCACCGTCAGGGAACTCGGGTGCTACGCTCGCCTGGAGGTGCCGGGCATATGATCGTCAGGGTATCCGGGATCGGGCCGGTGGATGCGACGTTTGAGGCGCCTTCTTCCAAGAGTTACACCCACCGGGCCCTGATCGCCGCGGCGCTCGCCGCCGGGAGGTCGCGGATCACGGCGCCGCTCCGTGCCGCTGATACAGAACTGACGGCACAGGGGCTCGAAAGCCTTGGGGTGCCGATCGAGTGGCTTCCGGGGGAGATCACCGTCACCGGGTGCAGCGGGGCCTTCCCGGCGCCCGGAGAGGTCACGATCGACTGCCGGAACTCAGGGACGACGCTGCGGCTGCTTGCCTCGGCGGCGCTCCTCGCTCCGCACCCGGTGGTGCTCACGGGGAGTACCCGGATGCTCGAGCGCCCGATAGGGCCGCTTGCCGATGCACTGCGGACGCTCGGCGGCGACGTCGCGTTCACCGGCCGGCCGGGCTTTCCGCCCATCCGGATCTTGGGCAGGCTTCGGGGCGGAAAGGCGCAGATCGACGGGAGCATGAGCAGCCAGTTCATATCATCCATCCTGATGGCAGCGCCCTACGCGGATGAGGACGTGGAACTCACCCTCCCGGCTCCCCCCGCCTCCCAGTCCTACCTCGACGTGACCGCAGACGTTATGCTCAGGTTCGGCGCCCGGCTCGAGCGGCGGGGCTACGAATGGTTCCGGGTGAAGAGCGGTGTGCCCTACCGGGGGCGGGGCTACCGGGTCGAGGGTGATTACTCGTCGGCGTCCTACCTCTTTGCGGTCGCAGCCGTCTGCGGCGGGAGGGTCACGGTCACGGGCTTAAACCCGGCGTCGGTCCAGGGAGACCGCCGGTTCCTCGACGCTCTCGAAGCGATGGGCTGCCGGGTGGCCGCCGGCGCCGATGCGGTGACGGTGGAGCGGACGGGCGATCTGGAGGGGATCGAGATCGATATGTCCTCGTCCCCCGACACCGTCCAGACACTCGCAGCGGTGGCGGCGACGGCAGCGTCGCCGACGACGATCACGGGGATTGCGCACCTGCAGTACAAGGAGAGCGACCGCGTCGGAGTGACGGCAGAGGTCCTCAGGAGGATGGGGGCGGGTGTTCTGGTCACTGAAGACTCCCTCATGGTCACGCCCGCGCATCTCCACGGTGTGCTCGTCGACCCGCACGATGACCACCGGACGGCGATGGCGTTTGCGGTGCTCGGGCTCGCGGTTGGGGGGATGGCGATCCGTGACCCCGGGTGCGTGGAGAAGTCCTTTCCCGGGTTCTGGGAGGCGCTCTACGGGGAGGGGCTGCTATGAAGATCGTCCTCACCGGGTTCCGGGGGACCGGGAAGACCTCGGTCGGGCGCATCCTCGCGGAACGGCTGGGGGTGCCCTTCTTTGACACCGATGCGCTGATCGAGCGCCGGGCCGGGATGCCGATCCCTGAGATATTCCGACGGCACGGGGAGGCAGCGTTCCGGGCCCTCGAGCGGGAGGTGATCGCGTCACTCCGGTGTGCGGAGGGCGTGATCAGCACCGGCGGCGGTGCGGTCTCGGACCCCGCAAACGTCGCTGACCTGCGGTGGCACGGCACGGTCTTCCTCCTCTCTGCAGAGCCCGGGGTCATCTATGAGCGGATCGCCGGGAGCGACCGGCCTGGGCTGACCGATCTTCCGCCGGCAGAGGAGGTGCAGACACTCCTTGCCCGGAGGAGGGAGGCGTACCTGGGCGCGGCCGATACCTGCATCGATACCGGGAGCCGCACCCCCGGAGAGGTCGCGGACCTGGTTCTCCGGGACGCCGGCATCTCCCCGGACGATGCACATGAACGCGACACCCTCCTTGAGCGATTCGGGCTTTCGGCGCTCGGGGAGATGATTGACCGCGACCCGGGGCTCAGGGTATGCGCCATCGCCGGCAACCCCTGCGCCCACAGCAAGAGTCCGCTCCTCTACAACCGGCTCTTTGCGCACTTTGGCATGCGCTATCATTACACCCGCTTCGAGTGGCCTGATGCGGAGACGATCGTCCGCCTTGCCTCCCTCCTCCCCACAAAAGGGCTCTCGGTCACCATACCGTTCAAGACCGACGTTATGCGCTACATCGACGAGGTGGACGACCATGCGGCTGCCATCGGGGCGGTAAACACCGTCGTTAGATGTGGTGGAAGAACATACGGCCACAACACCGACTGGCTGGGCGTGCGGGCCCCGCTCGCCCACCGGCGGGGCGCCCGGGCGGTGGTCCTCGGCGCCGGGGGTGCGGCGGCTGCAGTGGTCTACGCCCTCATATCGCTTGATATGGATGTTCTGGTGCTCGCCCGGCGTCCTGATACTGCACGGAGGCTTGCGGAGCGGTTCGGGTGCCGGTGGGGCGGACTGGATGAGTTCAAGGGGGTTGACGTCGATGTGGTGGTACACGCAACCCCGGTCGGGATGGAGCCTGACACCCGGAGCCTGCTTGCCCCCCGTGACCTTGAGCCGGGGATGACCGTCTTTGACCTCGTCTACACGCCGCCTGAGACCCCCCTCATCAGGGCGGCGAAGGAGGCCGGGTGCGAGACGATACCGGGGACTGAGATGTTCGTCCACCAGGCGGTGGCGCAGTTCCGGCTGATCACCGGGATTGCGGTCACGCCCGCGCTGGTGAGGGAGATGCTTCTATGAACACGTTTGGGAGAAACTTCAGGTGCACGACGTTCGGTGAGAGCCACGGGAAGGCGGTGGGCGTGGTCGTCGACGGCTGCCCGCCGGGAATCGCTCTCACTGAGGCTGATATCCAGCCCTACCTCGACCGGAGGCGGCCGGGGAAGAGCCCGCTTGAGTCGGCACGGCAGGAGCCCGACTGGGTGGAGATCCTCTCGGGGACGTTTGAGGTGAGGACGACCGGTGCCCCGATCGCGCTCGTCGTCAGGAACCGGGACGTCCGGTCGGAGGACTACGATGCGCTCAGGGACGTCTTCCGGCCCGGACACGCTGATTACACCTACCAGGCAAAATACGGGCTCCGCGACCACCGGGGCGGCGGGAGGAGTTCAGGGCGGGAGACCCTTGCCCGGGTCGCGGCCGGGGCGGTGGCGGTGCGCTGCCTGGCACCGTACGGCATCTCTGTCAGCGGGAGGGTCGTTTCGGTGCACGGGGAGACTGAACCAGAAGCGATGGAAGCGGAGATCCGGGCCGCCCGGGATGCGGGGGACTCCGTGGGCGGAATCGTCGAGGTGACGGCGACCGGGTGCCCGGCAGGCCTCGGGGATCCAGTCTTTGGAAAACTGGACGCCGCTATCGCCGGGGCGATGATGGGCATCGGTGCGGTGAAGGGCGTCGAGATCGGCGAGGGGTTCGGCGCCGCCCGGCTGCTCGGGAGCGAGATGAACGATCCGATCGGCAAAGCCGGGTTTGCAACCAACCATGCGGGCGGTATCCTCGGCGGGATCAGCACCGGGCAGGATATCGTCGTCAGGATCGCCGTCAAGCCGACGCCCTCGATACGGCGGGTGCAGCAGACCGTCGATCTCGCCGGGGAGGAGCGGGAGATATCAGTTGAAGGAAGGCACGACCCCTGCATCGCCCCCCGTATCGTCCCGGTCGCGGAGTGCATGCTCGCGCTTGTTCTTGTTGACGCGATGCTTGAGCAGGCGAAGTGCCGGGGGGCACCGATTTGAGATTGTCGTATTCAAGAAGGGGGTGCCGCCCTCATCCACACCCAGATGCCCGGGTCCAGCACAACGCTATCGGGCATCGCGATCCTCCCGGATCAGGTCTGCGGCAGGCCCCCCTTCACCCAGGGAGCGGTGGGCTTCCCGTGCCCGTGCCAGGAGCCGGGCCTTGCGCCTCTGTACGAAGGCGCGGACCTCGTCCTGCCACGTGGGTTCTTCGATCTTCTTTCGATCCGGCATAAGCCCTTCACACCTCTTCGCTCCGGAAGTATCCTCGCCTCACTTCAGCAGGTCAGCGATCTGGCGCGCCTCCTGTATATGGTACTGCCCTTCAGCCGTCGGGGTGCCGGCATGGCAGAACATGAACTCCGACCCGAAGAGGGGCAGGATCGCACGGGCGTAGCGGAACTCGGCGCCCATGATACTCGTGCAGATGGGTTTCTGGGCCTGGTGGGTGAAGGCGACGAGCGCAAGGAGGTCGTCGGTGGTGCGGGGTTTCACGACGATCTTCGGGATATCCCCGTAGGACCTGAGCATACTCTCGATCTTCCCCAGTTCCGGGGGGGTGGGCATCTCGCTCGTATGCAGCGATGCGAGGATCTGGACCCCCTGGCTCTTGATGAGCGGTGCGTGGTCCCGGTAACGGGCTTCAACGTCCACGAAATCGACGTATCTCGTGATCGGACCGATGATCCTGGTCCAGAGGTCCGCGTTGCCGACGAACCTGCCTCCTTCCTCCCTGCTCCTGAGCGTGGCGATCAGGGGGATGGCGGTCTTCTCCCGGATCGCACGGACCTGGTCCAGCAGGTCGCCGGCCATCCTGTCGAGCCTGATCTCGATGAACGTCGGGCTGTACTTCACCGCCTCGTCGATAACGCCGGCATCCTCCACAGAGACGACGATCTTCATATTCACCGGAGATATAACCGCTCTATCATTTAAATGTCTGCCCGCCTCCTCCGGCGTTCAGGAGCGGCCCCTGCCCCATCGCATCGTGACGCTCCAGCATGGCGGCGAAGACCTCGTCAAAGACTCCCGGGAGCCGTTGCCGGAGTTCCTGCACCCCGACCTCGGTTATGCCGCCGCCGGTCGCGACCCGCCGGATCAGGTCAGAGGGAGCCTCGCCGGTCTCCCTGAGGTAGGCGGCCGTAGCCGTGACCATCCCTGTCGCCAGCACGAGTGTCTGGTCCGGCGAAAGTCCGCTTGCCCGGGCCGTCGCCCCCGCCAGTTCCTCGATGATGGCGGCAAGCAGCCCCGGGCCGCAACTCGAAAGAAGCGTTGCCGCCGGGAGTTCATCCTCCTCGACGAGCACCACATCCCCGATAGAAGAGAAGATCCCCTCCACCCGGAGGGCGTCGTTCATCCCGATCTGGCGCCCGTGGCAGATCAGCGTCGTCCCCTGCCCGACCGCGGAGGTGACCGTGGGTACAACGCGGGTGACCGATCCCGTAAACGCCGCTTCGAGATCCGCCAGATCGACGCCGGCGGCGAGCGAGACGATATGTTCATCCCCGTCCATCACCGGGACAATCTCGCGGAGGACGGTCATCATCTCCTGCGGCCTGACGGCGATGATGACCGTGCGGCACCGCCGGGCGAGTTCAGCGTTCGTTGCAGCGATGCCGATCCCGGGCCATGCGGCGGCGCATGCGTCCAGGCTCCTCCTGCTCTTCGACGAAACCACGACCCCATCGATCTGGAGCACCCCGGACGTGAGAAACCCGTTCACCAGCATGCTGCCCATCTGCCCGTAGCCGATAACCCCTAAACAGTCCATGATCCTTCTTCCCGTTGGTCTCCGTCATAATAAAGGATAGATGTTTTTCCGTGAGGGCTGATGTGAAAATCGTATCCCGGGGTACGATGGAACTGAGCAGGGAACCTCCCATTCTCCAGACTGGGGGAGTATTCATGGAACAATTCAGGCAGTGCGCTGGACGATAACTGAAAATGAATTGTCAGGAACTCCTGCCCGGATCAGGCATAATCTGTTACAGGAGAGCCTGGAATTCTTCGGGCGAGATCCCGGCCTGGAGAAGAATTGCCTGGAGCGTCTTTGGCGCAAGGGTCTTTTTGGAGTGGACGGGAACGGTGACGATGGCACCGCGCCGGGGGTGGTGGAGATAATGGTGGCTGCCCCGGATGCCAACCACCTCAAAGCCGGCTTTCTTCAAAGCGCTGATTACCTTCTCCCCGGTGATTCTAGGGAGTTTCATATCTCTGCGTTACTTGTATTGAGAGGGACAGAGACCTCAACCGGAATTGGCTTCCCCAGTTTTTTAGCCACCTCGATATACCCCGAGATCGCCTCCTCGATATGCGCCAGGGCCTCTTCCCAGGTAGACCCCTCGCTGATACATCCCGGAAGGGAGGGAACCGTTACGGTATACCCCCCATCTTCATTCTGTTCCATAAGGACTGTGTAGCGGAGACGAGTGGCTGACAACTGATCCCTCCAGTGGGAGGGTTGTCCATGACACTATATAGGGGTTATGTCGGCCAGGAGATGGACTCCGGCATTCATCTCTTCCCGGGATGGGGGTATTCTGCCTGGTTTCTTCATAACGCTGCTCGTTCATCATGGAAGGAGCGCATCCCAACAGTACCCTGCGACCGGGTATCCGCAGGGTTCAGAGCATGCTGGCGCATGTTCGCAAAGAATTGAGCAAGAGCCGGCGTCAAAAGCGCTGACACGACTTTCCCCCGGGTATCGCCTCACGGGGGAGGGACCGGGAGAGGGTGTCCCCCCATTGGCGCTAACGTTCGGCATGGAGACTCGTGCGGATACCGCCAATTCAGGAGACGAACGTCGGTTTCAGGTATTATTGACCGGTCTGCGATCAATCGTCCACCTCCTCGGAAAACGGTCTTGATCCTTGTCGAGGGGCAATCAACGAGAGCCCGACCGGTTCGCTCCGGGAGGTTATCATGCCTCGGGCAGGGTGGGGGGTTCGCGGTACCGCCGCCTGC
>NZ_DAQR01000095.1:0-15933 GCF_002502935.1 Methanoculleus sp. UBA413 | reverse complement strand
CATCAGCTGCACGGAGAGGTGAAGAAGGCATGGGACTCTTTGAGATGACAAAAACAGTCCTCCGGAACCTTGCGAGGGGGCCGGCCACCCGGCGGTATCCTGCGGTCCCGGCACGGACAAGCCCCCTCACCCGGGGGCATGTCACCTTCGACCCTGCCACGTGCCGCTCCTGCGGGCTCTGTTCAAGGCGGTGCCCGTGCGAGGCGATCCACCTCGATAAGGAGGCGAAGGTCTGGGAGATCGACCGCATGCGGTGCATCGCCTGCGGCGACTGCGTCGAGGGCTGCCCGTTCGGGAGCCTCACAATGGAGCAGGAGTACCTCCCGCCGGTGGTGGAGCACGTGGTGGAACGCCATACCATCACCTACGTGAAGCCCGAGAAGCCCGCGAAGAAACCGGCCGAGGAGAGCGCCGGCGCCGGGGCGTGAGAATGGGATGGGGTGCGGAGCCGCCCCAAAGCATCTTTTTTGAATGATAACTGCTGCATCGTGCATCTAACATTTCACACGCTGCGTTGCTTCGCGCACTTCCGCGTGCGGTGGCGACCGAACCCACGCACCAGAATCCCCACTGCAGGTGAAATGGTCCACCACGCCGACGCGCCCCCTCACATCCGCACCAGTGGATGGACCATATGGATGATATCGTAGGTGTTGCTCGGGTAGGCCCAGGGGATCGCGTCCAGCGTGAGATCGTCCACCGTCAACCCGTGCTTGATCGCAAGAGCGAAGATGTTGATCACCTCTTCTACGTGGTGCCCGATGAGGTGGGCCCCGAGGATCCTGCGGGAGTCGCTCTCGATCAGGAGTTTGTAGCCGACATGCTTCTGGTTGATACCCCGATTCGTGAAGCGCTCCGAGAGGTCGCCGGCGTGGACGATGTAGGGTATCCCTTTCTCCTTCGCCGCCTCTTCCGTGAGCCCGACTGACGCGATGAGCGGGTTTGTGAAGACGGCGCTCGGGACGACCCAGTAGTCCGCGGCCCGCGCATTCCCGTTCAGGATGTTGTCGACGACGATATGGGCGTCCCTCACCGCCACCGGCGTCAGCTGCACCCCTCGCGTGTTTACGTCCCCGGCCACGTAGACGGCCGGGTTTGAGACGCTCTGGAGGTATTCGTTGACCCGGATCCCCCGCCGGTCCGTCTCGACCCCTCCGGCCGCAAGGTCGAGCCCCTCGATCGCGGGGACCCTCCCGGCACCGTGGACGACTATATCCGCTTCAAAGGTCTCCTCCTCGCCCTCTCTCCCGGCCCGCACCAGAAGACCGGCGGCGGTCTTCTCGACTGAGAGAAGCGGCATATTCATCTGCACGTCGATCCCGACTTCCCTCGACGCCTGCACCAGCCGGTCGACGATCTCGTGATCGAATCCCTTGAGCACCCGACCGCTCCGCTGGAGGATGGTCGCTTTCGCCCCGCCCCTGGCGGCCACATGGGCGAACTCAAACGATATGTAGCCCCCGCCGATGAAGACGATCCGCTCCGGGAGTGTCTCAAGGTAGAAGAAGTCGCCGCTTTGGGTCACGAGATCCGCACCCGGGACGTCGAGCGGCCGGGGGTGTGCACCGGTGGCGATCACGATGTACCGTGCCGAAAAGAGGTCGTCGCCGATCGCCACCCGGTTCGGGCCGGCAAACCGGGCGAACCCCCGCCAGGTGTGGATGCCCGCCCTCCGGAAGCGCTCCTCCTTCCTCCGGGGAACAGGGTCGGTGAACGAGCGCTCGAAGGCGAGCAGCTGCGCCCAGTCGATCGATACCTCCCCCCTGAGACCCCTCCCCTGCTGGTCATGGACACGCGCCACCACCTCCGCGGCACCGGCGAGCACCCTCTTTGGGACACAGCCCCGGAGAGCGCATGTCCCCCCGTAGGTCTGGTGATCGGTGATCGCTACCCGCATCCCGGCTTCCCTGCAGTGCCAGGCGACATCGGAACCGGCGACACCGGTCCCGATAACGATGACATCATACTCCCGCTCCATGGCGGGGCTCTGGTCGCCATGGAGCGCTATAAAGGTTTACCCGGCGGGCCGCGGGGCATCAGGCCGCGGCGGCATACCCGGCCCGGGGCATGGCAGGCTGCCCGAGATAGGCACGCGCACGGGCCTCAAAAGTCTCTCCAGCCTCTGCAAGTTCCCGGGAAAGGAGGAATATCCGGGCGGCGTCACCCAGCGCCCGGTGGGGCTTGATGAAGTGCCGGAGGACCGGAGGAACCTGGTAGGAGAAGTGCCCGGACCGGATTTGGGCCTTCGAGGAGGAGAACCCGATGATGGTCGAGACCCGGTCGAGCGAGAGATGGTCCTTCATCCCGAGGCGCCGCCGGATATCACGCTGGAGGTCGACCCGGGAAAATTCGTCCGTATCCACACCGGCCTGCTCAAACGCCATCATCTCCATCCCGTCGGCGAAGAAGGTGAGGGTTGAGATATCAGCGTCGCCCGAGAGCCGCTGCATGAAGAGGCCGAGGTCGGCAAACGCCGCCCGGGCCACCTCCCTGGCGGCCTGCACCTGGTATCCCGGGAGGCGGTGACTCCGCAGGAACGGTTTCTGGTACTCGCCGCGCCAGAGGTTTGCAACCGATGCGGTCACCCCGAGGGTCTTTCCGCGGGCGTCGGTCACGTTTCTCCAGAGTTCCACGTCGATGTCGTGGCGGAACGTCTCGCCGAGAAACCGCGGCCGGTCCTCTTCCGGGTCGTGGAGAACCACCCCGATCTCGACCGGCATGACGACCGCACGATGGGTGCCATATACGTGGCCAAACTCCATATCGATGCAGGCAGTAACGTCAGGAACCGCGCATCACCCCTGCAGTGCAGCATCCTCCAGGCATGTACTTCATATTCAGGTTCAGGTCACTACGTGAAAAATGTGCCCGTGGTACGGCAACCGCCGGAAGTCCTGGAGAACGTTCTCCCGGCCGCTCGGGGACACAGAACCGGGCCGAACGCCGGGAGAACGATCGTTACGGAAGCGTATGACTCCCATCCAGGGTGGATGGCTCGGATAGCGATCCTGGTGGTCCTGCAGAGTCTGCCGGTGACCGGCGTCATGGAGGATCGAATGGACCGTTGGGGCATGCCCCGGCGACCGGTACGTGCTGCCAGCCCCGGAATACCGCCGGCGCGGGTGGGCAGGCACCCGGTGGATCCTGCACTCCATACCTTAATATAAACCCGGGTGCACCGGGCCACCGTGGGTGGACATTTGACAACAGACAGACGATGGTACGCCCTCCTCATACTGCTCGCGGCGCTGGCCTTCGGCGGCATCGTCGTCGCCGCAGAGAACGTCACCGGAGAGCAGCCCCTCACCGGCGCACCGGGGGTGGTCGCCCGGGGAGACCCCGTGACGATCTCCGGCATCGCTACCGGAAACCCGGACGCGGTCTACGTCTGGGTCTTCGGTCAGAACTACCGGCTCCTGAGCGAACCCGTGGACGTCGGAAGCGACGGAATCTACCGCTACACGCTGGAGCGGAGCGAGACTGCGGATCTCTCCCCCGGCCGCTACTTTGCGATCGTGCAACACCCGATGGGCAACGGCAAGCAGGATGTACGGGTCGTATCGGACAGCACGATAACGGTTCCCGGCGGGACGACAGTCGATCTTGCCGGACTTCCCGCCGATGAGGCAGCGGCTGCTCTCGTCGATGCGCTGAACTCACCGTACAGCGATGACACCTATGTCATGGTCAGTTTCATGATCGAGGATCCCTGGATCCAGATCGGCGGGATCAGAAGTACAGGAGGATGATACCGACGTGTCAGGGGCCTTCCGGAAAAGTCAGATCCCCTGCTGCGCGTACGTGCCGCGGGTGACCCGGTGCAACTCGAACCGTCCGCGGTGGAAGACCCGGACCTCGACCTCCGCGCCCTTCCGGAAATCGCGCATCAAGAGGTCGTAGGTCCGCCGGACGTAGCGCAGTCCTTCCCGGGCGAAGAGGTCCCGGAGGGCCCGCCGGAACCTGATCTCCTGATCAAGAAACGCCGCCTCGTATGCCCGGGTCTCTCTGGCGATACGGGCGCACTCAGCGTCGTCGATCGGGGTGTTGTAGCACCCGTGCTCGTTCAAGCCGCTGATCTGCCGCCAGTCGACCGCGCCCCTCTCGTCGGCCTCCCGGTGGAGCATGTAGGGGTAGACCCGGCAGATGGAGAACCGCCGGTCGTAGACGCTGCACCGGCCCCCTTCGAGGAAGATGCAGGACCCGTCCGGCTTTGTTCTGAGGGCGTAGCCAGAGACGTAGAACCTTCCCTTTTGATCGCAGGCGTCGTAGCCGGGCGCCGGGACGATGGCGTCAGGCCGAAATGACCTGACCCGGTCGGTGTCCTCCTCCAGCAGGAAGACGTGGCCGTTGAACTCCCGGGTGCAGCACCGGCCGCAGCAGTCGCAGAAGAACCCCACGTCCCGTATGATATCGATGAACTCCTCCTCAGGGAACCGGAGGAGATCAGCGAGTTCCTGCTCAAGAGCGTCGATCTCTTCGTCAAAAGAAAGCGTTGCGACGGCCTCCACACCGGGATCCGGCAGAATCATGCCGGCACCAGTATTCCATCATCGTTGGACGGGGAGGAGGATATGCTCTTCGGCGCCCGCCACACCGACCTCGGAAACGTATTATGAGATTCCCGCCAAACCGGTACCAGCACGCCTGAGGCATTCCCGTGATACTGACCGTCATCATATTCATCATCGGCATAGCGCTCCTCGTCAAGGGGGCCGACCTCTTTGTCGGCGGCGGGAGCGGCCTTGCCCTCCGGCACAGCATCTCCCCGGCCCTGATCGGGTTTACGATCATTGCGTTCGGCACCTCCCTCCCCGAGCTCGTCGTCAGCACAAACGCCGCAGCCACGGGAAATACGGCCATCGCGCTTGGGAACGTCCTCGGGAGCAACATCGCAAACATCGCCCTTATCCTGGCCCTCTGCACATTCATCAGGCCGGACATGATCGCGGCGTCGGGAACATCGCGCCCCGCGCTCGTCCAGCATACCGTGATGATGCTTGTTGCGACGGCAGCGTTCGCCCTGCTCGCCACCCTGGGCACGCTCGGCGCCCTTTCCGGAGTGGTGCTCCTCATCCTCTTCGTGGTCATCCTCGCCGTCCTCTGGAGGGAGCGCCGCGAGGAGGGTGGTGTCCATATCAAGTCCCACGGGTGGGCCGACGCCCTCTACATCGGTCTCGGGCTCGTCGCCGTCATCATCGGGGCCCGCCTGGTCGTCGAGAGCGCTGTCACAATCGCTGAAGGGTTCGGGATCCCGGCCTTCGTGATCGGTCTCTCGGTCGTCGCCGTCGGCACGTCGCTCCCGGAGCTCGCGACCTCACTTGTCGCAGCCTTACGAAACGAGGGGGCCATATCAGTCGGCAACATCCTCGGGAGCAACATCTTCAACCTCCTTCTGGTCCTCGGGGTAAGCCTCCTCCTCGCCCCGGTCACCATCGGGTCATGGGCCGACATCATCGCGGTCGTCCTCTTCACGGTCGCTATCCTCCCCCTGCTCTTTGCGCGCCCGTCCGTCGTCAGGGGCTGGTCGGCCCTCATGCTCATCGGCTACGCCGCCTACATCGCATGGGCCTTTGCGGCGGCACCGGTCGGGTGAGGAACTTCGGCGGAAGGCTTCGAAGATATTCGTAGGTTACACAAAGATGATACATCGGCGGGTGCATCTCCCTTTACCGGAAGGTGAACGAGTATGGGAAACTGGAAACCGGCGGTGGTGGCCTGCATCGGGTGCCTGGTGATCGCCGCGATCATCGGGACCGCCCTCGCGTCTGAGGATGCCGGGGAGGAGACCTGGGGGGACTTACAGAAGTTTGCGTCGAAAGAGGAACTCAGGGAATTCCTAAAGGAGCACGCGCAGGGAGGGTGGAACGACGGCATCTATCCCCAAGTTCCGGGGGGCGCCGGGCGGGAGAGCGCAGTGAAGGCACCGGCGCCGGCAGTAACGGCCGCGCCGACATCCTCTGCCCGCGACTACTCCACCACAAACGTGCAGGTGGAGGGCGTGGATGAGGCCGACTTCGTGAAGAACGACGGGAAGTACATCTACATCATCTCTGGCAGGACCCTCGCGATCGTGGAGGCGTTCCCGGCAAAGACCGCAAAAATTGTCTCTGAAACCCAGGTAGACGGCCGCCCGGCGGCGCTCTTCCTCGCTGGCGACCGCCTGGTGGTCTTTGCCGTCGCAGAGGAGCAGCAGATGACCACCCCGGAGGGGAGCGTAACACCGGTCCCGGTCTGGCGGACGGTGACGCACGCCTACGTCTACGCGGTCGGGAATCGGGCCGAACCGGAGCTGGTGCGGGACCTGACCTTCACCGGCGACTACTACGACGCCCGGATGGTCGGGGACTACGTCTACACCCTCACGCGGGAGTCTCCCGTCTGGGTGCGGGACGATATCGTCCTCCCTGAGGTGAGGAGTGGCAGCGCGGCGCCTGTCCAGCCCGACGTCTACCACCCAAAAACCCCCATGCAGAACTACGTCTTCTACACCGCAAGCGCCTTCTCGGTCCGGAAGGATACGGGCGCCACCGATGCCGAGACGTTCCTCCTCGGCTACGACACCACCCTCTTCGCATCGCAGGAGAACCTCTATATCGGCTACCGGAACACGGGACCGGCCTATTCTGAGGGGATCCGCGACCAGACGATCATCCACCGGTTCGCGATCAAGCGGGGAGCGATCGACTACCAGGCGATGGGGGAGGTCCCCGGGCACCTCTTAAACCAGTTCTCGCTCGATGAGCACGCAGGCAACCTCCGGGTCGCGACGACCGTCGAGGGCTGGACGCGGGAGGGGCAGATCCAGTACAACAACGTCTACGTCCTCGATCCTTCGATGAAGACCATCGGGACGCTCGAGCATATCGCACCTGACGAGCGGATATACGCCGCCCGGTTCGTCGGCGACCGGCTCTACCTGGTGACGTTCAAGCGGATCGACCCCCTCTTCGTCATCGACCTCTCTGACCCGAACCACCCGGGCATCCTTGGGAAACTCAAGATCCCGGGCTACTCAGACTACCTCCACCCCTATGACGCCGACCACATCATCGGTATCGGGAAAGAGACAGACGAGAACGGCTGGGGCGGCGTCTCGGTAGGGGGTCTCAAGCTCGCCCTCTTCGATGTCTCGGACGTGAACAAACCAATCCAGGTTGACGCCGTCGTGATCGGGGAGGCCGGGACCGACTCGGAGGCGCTCCGCGACCACAAGGCCTTCCTCTTCATACAGGAAAAAGACCTCCTCGTCATCCCGGTGAGCGAGATAAAGAGGGTCGAGAACCCCTCGTCGAGGTACCCGGGCTCCTACAGCACCACGACCTGGCAGGGAGCCTATGTCTACCAGGTGAACCCCTCCTCCGGGTTCACCCTGGAGGGGACGGTCACGCACGGGGAGAAGGGGCCCTCCTACGCCTGGAACGCACCGGACGCGGTGCGGCGGTCGCTCTTCATGGACGACACCCTCTACACGATCTCACAGCGGAGCATCGTTATGACCAATCTTGCCGACGGCAGCCGGGTAAGCGAGGTCTTCCTCCCCTACCGGGAGGGGGCCTACCCGCCCCCCTACCCGGTCTGGTGACCCTGAGGATGGTGCTTCCTGACGGCCTTAAAGACCTCCATCACGACCACGACCAGGGAAGCGAGGGCAAGCAGCGAGAGCCATT
The DNA here is from genome assembly GCF_002502935.1 of Methanoculleus sp. UBA413. Taxonomy (NCBI): domain Archaea; kingdom Methanobacteriati; phylum Methanobacteriota; class Methanomicrobia; order Methanomicrobiales; family Methanomicrobiaceae; genus Methanoculleus; species Methanoculleus sp. UBA413. The sequence goes on along the minus strand of NZ_DAQR01000095.1, from coordinate 8,266 downwards.
CGACCAGGGAGACCGGCTGCACCTGGAGGATATCCCGGAGGATGGGGGTGTAGAGCGCGAGGATATGCACACCCTGCGCGGCAACGACGCCGGCCACCAGGAAGTAGTTGCGGCTGATCGGGACACGGAAGGCCGACTGATACTCGGACCGGCAGTTGAAGACATGGAAATTCTCGAAGAGCACCATCAGCAGGACAACCAGGTTCCGGGCCGCGAACTCGTCCCATCCGTTTGAAAGGAGCCAGTACCAGGCACCGAGCGCGACCAGCGCGATCACCGTGCCGGAGAGGAGCGTCTCCTCTATCATCAGCCGGTTGAAGATCCCCTCCTCCGGCCTTCGTGGCGACCGGTCCATGACACCGGGCTCTCCCCCCTCAAGCGCAAGCGTCACGTCCTGAATGCCGTTCGTCACCAGGTTCAGCCAGAGGAGCTGGACCGCAAGGAGGGGCAACGGAAGGCCCACGATGAGGGCGAGCATGAAGAGGAGAACCTCCGCAAAACCCGTCGATATCAGGAGGTAGACAACCTTCCTGACGTTGTCGTAGGCATACCGCCCCTCCTCGATCCCGGCGACGATCGAGGCGAAATCGTCGTCAGTGACGATCAGTGACGCCGTATCCTTGGCGACGTCGGTCCCGGAACCCATCGCGACCCCGATATTCGCGCTCCGGAGCGCCGGCGCGTCGTTAACCCCGTCCCCCGTGACCGCGACAAACGCCCCGCTCTCCCGGTAGGCTTCGACGATCCGGAGCTTTTGCAGCGGCGTAACCCTGGCAAAGACCCGACCCCGCTTCACCCGGTCGATGAACTCAGAGAACGTCGGGATCTCTGAATCTCCCAGTTCCGCACCGGTGATCACCTCGTCAGGAGAGTCAGCAATCTCAAGTTCCCGCGCGATGGCGAGCGCCGTTGCGGGGTGATCCCCGGTCACCATCACCACGTCGACCCCGGCGCGGCGACACCGCCGCACGGCATCGGGAACGTCGGGGCGAATCGGGTCGATGAACCCGACCAGACCGAGAACTTCGAGGGGAGGGATCTCGGGGCTCTCCGCAGGTACCGGTCCCTCTACGTGACCATGGGCCACGGCAAGCACCCGGTAGCCCCGGGAGGTGAGGCCGTCGAGCTCCTCCTGTACGCGATCCAGGTCGAGCGGGGTCTCGCCTTCCCGCTCCCCTGCCATGGTCCGGCAGAACGGGAGAACCGTCTCGACAGCCCCCTTGACCGCCACCCGGACTGCATCCTCCTCCCGGTACCAGACGGCGGCATACCGCTGCTCTGACTCGAAAGGGATCTCGGCAACGATGGGTGCATCCGCACGGATAGCGCCGGGGTCAAGCCCCAGCTTGTAGGTGAGCGCGAGGAACGCAACATCGATCGCATCGCCCCGGTGCGCCCAGTCCCCCTCACCGACCAGTTCCAGACCCGCCTCGTTGCAGATCGTTGCGGCCCGGGCAAGGCGCTCCAGCCGGTGGCGATCCGGCCCTGCTACCGGGGCGCCACTCTCATCGAGAACTTCTCCCTCGCCCGTATACCCGGCCCCGGTGACTGAGAACTCCTCGCCCGTGGGCAGGGCAACGACCCGGGCAGTCTGCTGGTTCACCGTGAGGGTGCCGGTCTTGTCGCTCGCGATCAGTGTGCAGCTCCCAAGACTCTCCACGGCGGCGAGGAACCTGACGATGACGTTGCGCCCCGCCATCCGTGAGGTTGCGACCGAGAGCGCGACGGTCAGTGCGATCGGCAGCCCCTCGGGGATCGCCGAGACCGCAAGGGCTACGGCGAGGAAGAAGACCTCAACCGGCGGCATCCCCTGGCCGAGGACGATGATCGCAAGCAGCCCGGCGGCGGCGAGGACAGCGATGCTGATCTTCCGCGAGAAATCCTCCATACGAAGGACAAGCGGGGGTTTACCCATCTCCGACGCGGCGACCGTCTCGGCGATCTGCCCGAGCTCGGTATGCCGGCCTGTCCCGACCACGATCCCGGTGCTCCGACCGCTCATGACGGTGCTGCCGGCGTAGAGCATGTTCAGGCGGTCGCCGGGCGGGAGGGATGCGTCAACGGGGTCAGGTTTCTTCCCGACCGCATGGGACTCGCCGGTCAGGAGCGACTCGTCGACGGTGAGCGCTCTGGTCCGGAGGATGCGGATATCTGCCGGGATGCGGTCGCCCGACTCCAGGGAGACGCGGTCGCCGGGGACCAGGTCTTCGGCCGGAACGGTCGCATCACGGCCGTCCCGCCTCACCTGTGCGTAGATCCTGAGCATCTGCTGCAGGGCTGTTGCGCTCCTCTCCGCCCTCACCTCCTGGAATGTTCCGATGACCGCGTTGATCAGGATGACGATGAAGATGAAGACCGCGTCGGTGAAATCGGCGAAGAGAAGGGAGATGATCCCGGCCGCAAGGAGGACGTAGATGAGCGGGCTCGTGAACTGGCGGAGGAAGACCTCAAAGACCGTCGGCGGCCGCCTCTGCGGGAGGGCGTTTGCCCCGAAGACTTCCCGCCGCCGGGCAACCTCGGCGTCCGTGAGGCCTTCCGGCGGCGATGCAAGCTGCCTGGCTGCTTCATCCGCCGTAAGGGCGTGCCATTCCGTCGTCCTCGATTCGTCGGGGGAGAGGGGGGAGGTTGTCATCGCCGTATTATTGTCCCGTACTTCCACAGGACCGGGCACCGCCGTGCGGGGCGTTAACCGGCCATGACAGGTTCTTGCCAAGCCGGTTGCAGGATACACCGTCGAACAACGGTCTCCCGGAATACGTTTAAAAAAGGTGTCAGATCATCCGCCTATAAAAAACCCGGGGTTTGGGACTGCAGCCGGGTCAGGCGTGGATCATCGTCAGCATCATCTTGAAGCGGGTGACGGCATGGACCGCGTGGGGCTTGTTTGCCGGCATGATGATCAGGTCGCCCGCCTTCATCGGGTATTCGGTGCCGGTGATGGTGATGAGCGCCTCCCCGTCGAGGACCTGGAGGATGGCGTCGTAGGGTGCGGTATGTTCAGAGAGGCCTTCGCCCGCATCGAAGGAGAAGACCGTGATCGTGCCGGACTTCGTGTAGACGAGCATCCGGCTGACGATTGATCCGGGCTGGTAGGCGACGAGGTCGCGTGGGTCGATGACCTGTTCGGTGAGGTTCTCTTTTCTTGCTTCAGGCATAGGAGTCCGTTTATCCTTGCAGGGACTTCTGCTTTGCGCCGGTCGCGATGAGCCCTGAGCCGGTGCGACTTTCGGGGGGTGGCGGCCCGGGATGGGATTGCCTGAGGGTACGGCCTGCCCAACACCAACCCCGCTGAACCCTGAGCGAAAAGGAGAGTGTTATAGCAGGCGGATGGATTGTGTAATTACCGAGGGTGACGTGATTGGTGAAAGTGCAACTGACGGTTTTGATCTGGGAAGAGGAGGGGTGTATGTCTCACACTGCCAGAAACTCGAGGTTGCCAGTTGCGGTGATACACCCGGGGAGGCGCTTGAGAACATCCGTGAAGCGATCGAGCTCTACCTCGAAAATGCAAGAGAACCCGGGATGTTGCAGGATATCAAACTCGCCCTGACGGTGAAGGGGCCGGATGCTGCTGGTCCATGAAACCTTCCCGCAACCTCACTGCCATCCGCCCAAAAAGCCTCGCAGAAACCCTCTACGAAACGGCGGGAGGCCCCTGTAACCTCACCTTTTTCCCGCCCGGCCCCCAACCTGTAAGAGACCTTCCGTGTATTACCATCTCATCCTGACCGACAACTGCAACCTCTGCTGCACCTACTGCCGTGGGAAGGCGTTTGTCGTCGATCCCCCGGAACTGCCCGATATCGCCATCGACGAAGACCTCCCGGTGGACCTCGATATTGACCTCAACGACCTCTACCGGTTTCTCGCAAAGGACCCCGACGCGGTGCTGACCCTCTACGGCGGGGAACCCCTGCTTGCGATTGACCTCGTCCGGGAGGTCGTCAGCACGGCGCCGGTATCGGCGCTGATCCTGCACACCAACGGCACGCTCCTCGACCGTCTCGAACCCGCGGTCGCGAACCGCTTCGACACGATCCTGGTCTCCATCGACGGTCCCGAGAGGCTCACCGACGCCCACCGCGGGGAAGGGACGTTTGAGCGGATCACCAGAAACCTCCAGAACCTGATGGATGGCGGCTTTGCCGGGGAGGTGATAGCCCGGATGACGGTGACCGAGGATACCGATATCGTTGAGGCGGTCCGCTACCTCACGGAAAACGACCGGTTCTCGTTTCCCGCCGTTCACTGGCAGATGGACGCGAACTTCTGGAACGACTACCATATGCGCGACTACGCCGCGTGGGTGGAGGAGAACTACAACCCCGGCATCAGGTCGCTTGTCAGGTTCTGGGTCGAGACAATGCGGGAGAGCAGCCGGGTGCTCCGGTGGTACCCCTTCATCGACCCCATGCAGGACATGCTGTTTGCGCGTCCAAGCATGCTCAGGTGCGGGTGCGGCCACGCGAACTACAGCATCATGACCGACGGGCATATCGCCCCCTGTCCCATCATGGTTGGGATGAAGGACTACTACGTCGGGCACATCAGGACCGCCGACCCGCTCCACCTCCCGGTGACGACCGTGGGGAGCCCCTGCACGGAATGCGGTCTCCTCGACTTCTGTGGCGGCCGGTGCCTCTACTCAAACATCACCCGCCCCTGGCCGGAGGAGGGGCGAAAGATCGTCTGCGGGACGGTGGAGAATCTCTACGAGGCGCTCAAGGCGGCGCTGCCCGAGGTCCAGGCTCTCCTTGATGCGGGGAGAGTCCGGATGAAGGACTTCGAGCACCAGAAGTACAACAGTTGCGAAATTATACCCTGAAAAGATGGACCGGGGCCTTATTCAGCCCCGATGCTTGAGAGAAGGTCTTGAGCGCCCTCCACCATGGCGCGGGCGGCCTTCGCCTTTGCCTTCACGACCGCGTGGTTGCCGTCTTCGAGCGCCGCTTCCGCCTCTCCATAGAGCGTCTCGGCCCGGTCAATCCGTGATCTGGGCTTCCTGATGTCCAGCCCCTCGGCATCAAGAAGTTCGATCTCCTCCTGGACGGCGAGGAGGTCGCCGTAGAGTTCTTCCAGGTGTTCCCGCAACTCTTCGATCCGGGCCTCGTCCTCCTCCCGCTTCTGCCGGCCGCGCTCGCGGAGCGCCTCCCGGGCCTCCGCCTGCCCTTCGAGGATCGCCTGGAGTTCGTCCTCGACGTCCCTGACCGCCTCAGCAAGCACACCGGCAAACGCGGTCCGCTCCTCGCGGGAAGCCTCGTAGCCGTCGTATGCCCCGTATGCCCCGCCGGCCGCCGCACCACCGATGACGTCGCCGATATCCCGGTCGCCACGGATGATGCCGCCGAGGAGACCACCGAGGCCGGCCCCGGCGATGGCGCCCGCGATACCTTTCTTGACCTCCTTTCGCTCCCGGTCGACGGTATAACTCACCCGGACGTTCTCCCGGTCGATCACGACCTCCATCTTCCCCTCTTCGCCGGTATGCCGGATATCCATCGTCGAAACCGTATCACCGACATTCTGGTGCGTGATCTCTGTACCCCTGAGCGCGAGCTGCGACATCAGCCGCTCCACAAAGTCCCGGTAGAGGGATGAGACTCCCTGGCCGTAGTAGATAAACGCCATACGTACCTCCGTTCTGCTGTTCGACAGATAAGGCTCCGGCATCATAGGATAAAAACCTTCTCAGACGCGATTCTCCCAAGATTCGGCACGAAAACCGTCTGCCTGGGGAGGGTAACGTTCATCCGGCCGGAGGGAAGAACATTCTGTAGGAGACCTATGACAACCATCGGGCTCATCCTCTGCAGAATCGGGCTCCACCGGTGGGGCAGGAGGCACGGCTACGACGAGTACTCATCAAACGTCATCGAGTGGGAGCAGCGGTGTGAGCGGTGCGGGAAGAGGAAGCGGTGGGTCGAGGTAAAGCGGGACCGCCGGCGGTGACGACCCCTGGTCAGGGAGGGGTAGGGCGCTGCAGGACGGCAGTTCCACGGAAAAACAGGGGAACGTTTGGAACCAAAAAGTTACTTTTCGATCTCTCTCCCCACAGAGAACGCCTTTGCGATCACACCGCCAAACCCGTAGTACTCCCGCCGCATCGAGTCGTAGGCGAACGGCCGGATCTTTGCGATGTCGGGCTTGCCGTCCGGCCCGAGGACGCTCTCGTCCACCTTGACGTCCAGGATCTCCCCGATGAACTGGGTGTGCATCCCGATCTCGACCGTCTGAAGGAGCCGGCACTCGAGGACGACCGGGAACTCCCCGACATACGGCGCGTTCACGAGGTCGCCCTTCACGGGCGTGAGCCCGGTAGCGGCGAACTTGTCCGTATCCCTGCCCGAGACGATACCGAAGTAGTCGGCTTCCTTCACGTAGTCCACCGACGGTATGCTGACCGTGAACTCGCGCTCGCTCGTCAGGTTCTCGTAGGTCTGCCGGACCTTCTGGACCGAGACCGCCACCGCCGGGGGCTGGGACGAGCAGATACCGCCCCATGCAGCGACCATGGCGTCCGGCCGGTCGCCGGGGCCGTAGGTCCCGATGATCAGGTCAGGGTGGGGGTAGAGGAGTGTCCGTGGTCCAATCGATATCTTCTTCATGGGACTACATTTCGTTGCCGGACCCGGATAAACCTTTTCGGGCCGGGGCTGTTCGGTCACGCGGCACCCGACGCCCCATTTTTCCGGTATTGCACCGAGCGGTAGAGGAAGTAGCCGACGATGGCGAACGTCGCTATCGGCGAGAGCCAGGCCGGGATATGGAACCCGAAACTGTCAGCGAGCATGATCGTCCCAAGCACCAGGATGGAGTACATCGCACCGTTCTTGAGGTAGCAGAAACTCCTGATCCGGTCGACGCCCCGGACGGTCAGTTCCCTGACCACGACGGCCCCAATACCATTCCCTATCAGGATAAGAGGGACCGAGAGGGTGAAGGCAAACGCCCCGATGACGCCGTCGATCGAGAAGGTCGCGTCAAGAACTTCCAGGTAGGCGACCTTTGAGAGGTCTGAGATCCCGGGCTGTCTCAGCCGTGCCTCCTGCACCTCGGCGTTCTGCCTGAACCCGTGAACGATGAAGAAGGCGGTCGAGCCGAGCACGGCCGCAAACCCCATCATGGCGTTGATCTGGAGGGCGAACCAGACAAGGGCGGCAAGCAGGATCGAGACGACCGCGTAGAACCAGACGGCCTGTCTGGAGAAGAACGCTTCGCTCCGGAGCCCGCAGTTCTTCTCCTCCACAAAGAGCCAGTGGAAGAAGAGGAAGACGAGGAACGTTCCCCCGAAGATCAGGAGGACCGGGGCCGACTCCTCGATCGCGGCCACGACCGCCGGGTCGCTGGAGAAGGTCGCAAGCAGCGCGCCCAGAGGTCCGAGCGACGGCGTCGTCATCCAGACGATCAGCCACGGCAGGAGCCCCCGGACCACGAAGACCGCGATGATCAGGCCCCAGAGGAGGAACCACCTCCGGGCTCTCTCTCCCATTGTCACAAGAACGTCGGCGTTGATGATGGCGTTATCGATGCTTGAGACGATCTCGAAGACTGAAAGACCCGCCACGGTCAGAATAATCAGTAGCCAGTCCATTTGTGCGGTACATGATATCGCTTCAATTGCATATAAGGAAATAAGTCAGGCCCGGCCGGGGGTTACGTTCATATATCATCCCCGGCATGGGGTTCAGTCGTCAACGGAGGTAACGTATATGGGACTTGTGAAGTGCTGCCGTGAGCAGGTCGTCGCCGTCTCGCCGGACACGCCGGCGGTGGAGGTGGCGAGGGTCATGGGAGAGAAGAACGTCGGAAGCGTCGTCATCGTCACCGGCGACAACCGGCCCGTCGGCGTACTCACCGACCGCGATCTCACGGTCAGGGTCATGGCACAGGAGAGGAATCCCGGTGAGGTACGGGCAGGGGATATCGTGACCCGGGACGTGATCACGTTCCGGGACAGCATGGGGGTCTATGAGGCCATCCAGAAGATGACCGCAGAGGGTATCAGGAGGATGCCGGTCGTCGACGATGCCGGGAAGCTGATCGGGATCGTCACGATGGACGATATCATCCGCATGCTGGGCGAGGAGATGGCTGCTATCGCAAAGAATATCGAGAAACAAAGCCCGCCCATGCAGAAAGAGGCCGCGCCCATACCTATGTGAGGAGGGGGGCGGCACCCATTGGCGCTAACGTATCATGGGTGCAGTGCACTCATGGTGATACCGGAGAGTCTCAACCTTTGCTGAATCCCGGTCAATTGCTTGAA
>NZ_DAQR01000104.1:0-3266 GCF_002502935.1 Methanoculleus sp. UBA413 | reverse complement strand
ACCCTGCCCGGGCACGATGAACTCCCGGTGCGAACCGGTCGGGCTCTCGCCGACAAGGATCAAGACCGTTTTCCGAGGAGGTGGTGGACGATTGATCGCAGACCGACCAATAGTGCCCGAAAGCGACGTTCGTCTCCTGAATTGGACGGTATCCTCACGAGTCTCCCTACCGAACGTTCGCGCGTATGGGGCCCGCCCCCTCCCCCCCTAAAAGGAAGCCGTGCTCGGGTACGATGGCAACGTGGGAGACTGGCCGCCGGGGAACAAGTATAATTTCCCCGGCATCGACATATATGCACGCGGGGGTTGCCAAGCCAGGTCAAAGGCGCTGGATTTAGGGTCCAGTCTCGCAGGAGTTCAAGGGTTCGAATCCCTTTCCCCGCACTGCCATTTTGTGCAGACATCACACAGGCAAGCGTTGTCCCGGGATGTATGTCTGTCTCGCCTCTCTTCACGCGCGTCCATTTTGCGTCGTCTAATCGCGGACGCCCGCACTCGCTCGGCGAGGCCTCGCTTCGTGACGGCCGCTTGCATCGCCGGCTAGCGCCGGGCATGCTCGTAGATGCTGTTCTAGTGCATCGTGTCACCTTATTTTAGGAACTTTTGTCGCATGATGGGACGGGCACCATGGCCTCACACAGGAGAGCGCAAAGTTTGGTATAATCCCCTGCAACGTCCCTTCGCGTGCTTCGCAGCTTCGCATGAGGGGTAACTAGAGAGTACCGAAGTCTCACGCAGAAGTGCGCGAAGACGCGAAGAGAGACGGGAGATCTCTACATTGAAGATGACAACGAGCCCTGGTCGGTCCATCCACCTGACTTTCCAGGGCCCATAGCCTACCACATAAATAGGCAAAAACTCCAAATCGGAAACGTTCCTGATAGAAAAGAGAGGTAAAAATCCTCTCTCTTCACTCCAGCGCGGGGACCAGGTCTGCCGAAGGCGCTCGATCTTGTTCCGGATCGCGTCGTCCTGGTAGGACGAGATCCGGACGGTCTTCCGGGTGAAGGTGACGTAGTAGTCGTCGCCCGAGGGGTCGTGGCACTTGAGCTGAGCGTAGTAGCTCTCGCGGCCGAAGTCGCGGACGGCGGTGCCGCCCATCGCGGTCGCAAGGCCTGTATTTGCAAGCGCCTCAGCGGCGTTCGCCCCGAACGCGGCGATCGAGGGGGACTGGAGCGAGACGGTCCCGACCCGCTTCCCCGCACCGTTGACGAAGCTCACTCATCAAGGTGTAGTGCTCGCGGTTGCGGACAATCCCCGGCACCTCAACGCCGTCGCTGTCGGTATACGCGACGCACCCGAAGGAGTTGTCATCGATGATCATCTGGATGAGGGTGTTAAACGACGTTACGTCGGCGATGGGGACCGCCGATTTGTTCACGGTCTTCTGGACGAAGTCTGCCCTGGTTGGTTACTCCTCGCCTGCCAGGCTTCCCGGGAATATGACAGACAATAATACAATATGCACCATAGGGATATGAGCCTGACTTTATTGGGAGGGGCACAGAGGAGATCGCACAGAAAAAGCGCCGCACAATGGGTACTGGCCACGGAGGCATTCCCCATAACAGGCTACCGGTTGGAAATGTTTTAGTGTACGGGAGATAAACCGATCCACAACGGAAGGGAAGACGTGAATCACAGCAGAGATGAGATCATCGGGTTGGTAGACCGGGATTCGGTCATCATCTCGCATCATGCCCGGGTCAGGATGTATTGATGCGCAACATCTCCACTGACGATCTCCTTTCGGCAATCAGGGTTGGGGAGATCATCGAATCGTATCCTGACGACGAGCCCTGTCCCTCTCTGCTCATGCTCGGTTTTATATGTGACCATGCGTATCATGTAGTGCTTGGAATTTGTGATGATCATCTCCGGGTCATCACCGCCTACATGCCAGACGATGAACATTGGACAGATATGCGAAGAAGGAGGAGGTAGAAGTGATTCCAGAGAGATGCACGTTCTGTAAAGGGACCCTGCAGGAAGGAAAGACCGAGTTCATCGCCCGTGTCGGGGATGAGATCATCGTCATCAGGGATGTCCCGGCCTACGTCTGCGACCGGTGCGGCGAGGCATACTACAGCGCGGAGATTTCACGGAAGATCGATGCCGTGATGAAGGATGCCCACAGCGGCAGACTCTGCTGCCGGCCTCTCGCGGCAGGCGAGGTTGAACTCACCGGGTAAGGGAAGAGACCGGCGGGTCTTCCGAGGAGGTATGGTAGCTTCTGGACCGGCGGCAATGCTCCGTAGCCGGTCGTGGCAGAGCAAGGATTTTTCCGCCGGAATTTCTGTATATCGTTCTTACGGTCAGGCTTTTTAGGTTCTCCGACCTATCGTCCATCAGGAGGCGTACCAAGATGACCGAGGAGAAGACCACCCGGGAACTCGGTCTTACGAGACGAACCGGGACGTGAAGTGGATTTGCCGGGCGCTCGCGCGGATGGAGGCGCAGGACCTGGATTTTGAGGCCAGGATCCGGGCGCTGGAGCGGCTCTCGGGCGGAGAAGGTCGGCGAGGAGCGGCGGCTCTCGACGGTCAGCGCTCGCGGGCCGGCGGGGTCGTCGCCGGGGTGGTGGCAGTGTTGGTAAGGGTGCTGGGCGGGGGGTGAGGGGGTTACTTCAGCATACCGTCGCGCCGGAAGAAGGTCTTGTGCATATCAAAACCCCGATCCAGTATACACGACGGACGTTATGCATACCGGAGTATACGCAAAACCATACCCGGTGAGGTTGTGGGACACCCATGACCCACAACGGAATTTGTGGGTCACAAAACGCATTCCATGTCCCACAACAAATTTTGTACGACACATACGTGCATTCCATGTCACACAACAAATTTTGTACGACACATACGTGCATTCCATGTCACACAAGAACGGTAGTGCGACACCGGCGACGCACAACAATCGGACCCTGTCAGCGCTCGCGGGCCGGGGGTTGCGGCGGGGCAAGCCGTTTTCGGGCACCGAACCACGGCAGAAGGTGATCAGGCGGCCTCGTCATCAAGCATCTGCCTGACTGCAACCTGTAGTTCCGGGATCTTGTTTCTAATAACGTCCCACACGATCTCGTTATGGATCCCGAAGTATGCGTGAATGAGGATGTCTCGCATTCCTGCAATCTTTCTCCAGGAAATATCGGCGTGTTCGCATTTCAGCGGTTCGGGGATGAGTTTCACGGCCTCACCGATGACCATGAGGTTCCGGATCACTCCGTCCTGCACCAGGTCGTCTGCCAGGAACCCCTCGTAGTCCAT
>NZ_DAQR01000014.1:6399-10677 GCF_002502935.1 Methanoculleus sp. UBA413 | reverse complement strand
CCCCTCCCCGCACAAGCCGGACCTGAAGAGCCTCCCAGTCGCCAAATCGGGGCGGTTTTCCATGGGAAATGTTAGCTGAAATAGTCCACTACTGGGCTATTTCATCTTACCTTGAGGGTGCGTTGGCGTGATCGCCGGTCTTGCGCGGAAAGCCGTGCGGGAGAGTTTCATAGAATGTATCCCGGGAGCCCGCACCACGAGAGACAACCCCAGATCACGGGTCAAAATCCATCAGGACACCGGAGTGATCGCTCAACCCCTGCCCCCGCAGGTCGTGCAGGTACCAACACGCCGTCGGGTTGAGGCTCGCAGACGCGAAGATGTGATCGTAGCGCTTACACTTCGGGACATCCTCAGGTCCGCGGTCGGGGCACCAGCTGTACTCCCGGGCCCGGTAACCGTGCAGCCTCCGGAAGACGTCGGGGAGGTCGTATCTCGCAAGGCCGCAGAGGACGTTCATCTCGGCGTTGTACCACCACTTTCGCGGCCGCCCGAGGTACTCCTCGCTTCCGGAGGCTGCAGTGAGGGGTCCGTCCTGGAGGATGTCGCGGTAAAAGGGGACGATCGTCCCGTCGGGGAGCTCCGCCTCAGGGCTGTGGAGGTCACCGCAGAGGATCCGCGGTCTTGCCGACCTGACGGCAAGGCGCTGGTAGATCCCGACCAGTGTCTCGGCCTTGACGATCTCGTTTCTCCGGCCGCCTATCGCCGTGGGAACATGGACGTTGTGGACCTCGATCTCACCCCGGGGCGCACTGACGACGGCAGAGACCACCTGCTGTTTCCACGGGACGTCAAAATCGAGCGGATTGAGTGGGGTGAGCGGGTACCTGCTCGCTATCAGGCACCCAAGATCCTTCGGCTCCCCAAACGGTGAGCACTGCTCGGAGAGCCGGGAGATGCTGTATGCGAACTGGAACGGGTCACTCGGGTTTCGCGCCCTGAGATCGTTCAACCGCTCGGCCATATAGGCCACCCGGGCGATCTCAACCAGCGCAAGGCTGTCTACAATGTAGAGCAGCCCGTAATTCTCCAGTTCTTCGCGGAAGAGCGGCAGATCCCGGTCCGTCACCTCCTGGAAGGCGACGATATCAGGGGAGTGCTGGCAGACCGCTTCGACCTTCTTCTCCACGCTCTTTGGACCGGAGCGGAAGAGATCTACGTTCCATGATATGAGCCGCATGGTGCCTGGTATATTCGCATACGCACTCTGCACTCATTAAGACATCGAGTTGAGATCGAACCGGTGGCGCTTTACGCAGAACCACATTACCCGCGGCGGCGCTCCGGCGCGATTCCCGCTTCAGCGCAGTGTTTGTCGATGGCGTCAAGGAACATCCTGCCATAGCGCTGCAGTTTCCCCTCGCTGACGCCGTAGACCTGGAGGAACGCAACACCGGTGCGCGGGTAGTACTTCGCCATCTCTTTGAGGCTCCGGTCGTGGAAGACGACGAACGGCGGCACGTGCTCGAGGTCGGCAACGACCTTCCGGAGCTGGCGGAGCCGCGCGAAGAGGACCTCGTCATAGTCGTCAGCAGTTTCTGCCGCGACGACGCCCGCCGGTTCCGGTTCGGTGAGCGGCACCGGGAGACTGCCCTCGACCACCGCCCTGCTCCGGTCGTTCAGCACGAGGACCGGGTACCGGCCGCCGGTCGAGGTGATGAACCCCTTCCTGACCATCTCCTGGACAAAGCGCAGCCACTGATCGCGGGTGTAGCCCTCACCTGAGTTGTAGGCAGGGAGGGCGTCGTGCCCGTTCTCGCGAACCCTCGCGCTCTTCGACCCTACCAGCACATCAGCGACATAGGACGCCCCGAACCGCTCCCCGACCTCGCTGATGCAGGCGATGATCGTCGATGCCACACGGGTCCCGTCAAAGACCTTCACCGGCGTCTCGCACCGGTCGCACCCTCCGCACCGCTCCTCAGGGTAGGCCTCACCGAAGTAGGTGAGCAGGAACTTCCTCCGGCACCCGGTGGTCTCGCAGTAGTCGAGCATCGCTCCCGCCTTTCGGTAGGCCGCATCCTTCCGCACAACGTCGGCGCACTCCTTCTCGATGAGGTAGCGGATCGTGTTGTAGTCGCCCCGGCTGTAGAAGAGAATACAGTCTGCCGGATCCCCGTCTCTCCCCGCACGGCCGGTCTCCTGGTAGTAGGACTCGAGGTCCTTTGGGAGGTCGGTGTGGATGACGAACCGGACATCGGGCTTGTCGATGCCCATACCGAAGGCGACGGTGGCGCAGATGATATCGACGTCGCCGTGGGAGAAGGCCTCCTGGTGCTCCTCGCGAACGGCATCAGGGAGGCCGGCGTGGTAGGGGAGCGCCGAGAAACCCTTGCCCCGGAGTTTCTCAGCGAGGTCTTCCGTCGCTTTCTGGGAGAAGCAGTAAATGATACCGGCATCGTCCCGGTGCTCGTTGAGATACCTCACAAGCCTCGGGAAGTAGCGGGTCTTCGACACCACCCGGTAGGTGAGGTTCGTCCGGTTGAAACTCCCGACGAACCGGGCAGGGTTTTTCAGGGCGAGCTGCTTTGCGATGTCGTCCTGGACGGCGGGGATGGCGGTCGCGGTCAGGGCGATGACCGGGACTGCCGGGAACCGTTCTTTGAGCACCCGGAGCCGGCGGTACTCGGGCCGGAAGTTATGGCCCCACATCGATATGCAGTGCGCCTCGTCGATGGCGATGAGCCTGACGTCGGCCTTCTTGAGGAGCGAGAGGAAGAACGGCTGCACGGCACGTTCAGGAGAGACATAGAGGACCCTGATGCGGCCTTCGAGGATCACCCGCTCGATGATCCGCCGCTCCCCGTACCCGAGCGAACTGTTGATCGTCGCCGCAGGGATGCCGTTCGCCCGCAGACCGTCGACCTGGTCTTTCATAAGGGCGATGAGCGGTGAGACGACGACCGTGAGCCCCCCGAAGACGAGCGCCGGGAGCTGGTAGCAGAGGGATTTGCCGCCCCCGGTCGCCATGACGGCGAGGACGTCCCTTTGGGCGAGCACAGCATCGATGATCTCTTCCTGGTGGGGGAGGAACGACGTGTAGCCAAAGTGTTTCTCAAGAATGCTGTGCTTGCTCTCCATTGCGTCACGCGACCGGGTAATAGTGTCATTACCGTTGGACGGGGGCCGGTATAGCGTTGACTGTTTTGACCGGGAGCACACCCCAACAGCACCCTGCGACCGGATATCCATATGGTTCAAAGCATTCTGATGGACGTTCGCAAAGAAGTGAGCAATATCCAGCGCTAAAAGCGCTGACACGGTTTTCCACCGGGTGTACGCCCGGGCACTGCCCCCACCCCTGGGGGCGGGGATCTCCCCATCCCCGAAGGAAAGCCGTGTCCTGGGCGCGAATAGAGCCTGGACCCAGGGACGTTTTCATGGAAATCCGCATGGCCCACTGCCCCAAAGCCGGGTTCTGCAGGACCGGGAGAGGCTCGCCCCCTCCCAATCAGACATCCAGGATAGGCTCAAACTGTGCCTTGCCGACCGGCCCGTAAAAACTCGTGATCTTCGGGTCCAGGCCGCAGACCGGGCAGGTGTAGTCCTCAGGCAGGTCTTCGAATGCTGTGCCCTTCGGGTAGCCCCGGAGCGGCTCACCGCGCTTTTTGTCGTACACGTAGCTGCATATCTTGCAGACATATCTTGTCGGCTCCCAGGGCTCAAACCCCCACGCCCCGATCGGCCCTTTGCCGGTCGCACCACAGACCGGGCATATGTAGTCCTCAGGCAGATCCTCAAATGCAGTCCCTGCCGGGATGCCGCGGTGAGGCTCGCCCCGCAACGGCGAGTAGATGTAGTTACAGTACTTGCACCGGTATCGTTTCACTTTCTCCATAGGGATCAGGCTCACACGGGGATTCACACCTGATAAGGTTTCCCGTGATCCGGTGCGGTGGCCGGTGACGGCGCCCCGCTGCCCTCACCGGAGCAGGCATGCCGGGAGGGGACTACTGGAGCATTTCACCGTATCGTGCGGGTCCTGATGCAGGGTGAGCGATCATCACCTCACACTGAAGTGTGCGAAGGAGGGCGTAACAATCCTAAGGTAAAGGCTTCGCGAACTTCCTCGCGAGAGCGCGTGAGGCAGTATCCCCTCCCTGTACTGAAGACTCACGCGGAAAGCCACGTGGGAGAATTCATGGGGCAGAGCGAGCGGCTGTACGCATGAAAACACCCCATTCCCCCGCTTCACCCCATGCTGTGGACCGTGGTGGGAATCGCCCCGGGGGTGGGGCCGACGGGGGGGGGGGGCGGGCCCCCCCCCCCCCCTCCCCC
>NZ_DAQR01000014.1:1138-6259 GCF_002502935.1 Methanoculleus sp. UBA413 | reverse complement strand
ACGGGGAGGGGGGCCGGGCCCCCCCTCCCCTGTCTCTCGCAGGACGGTACCGCGAAACCCCCTCCCCGCACAAGCCGGACCCGGGGCACGATGCAACAGAGCCGGGGGGCCTCCCGGTCGCCACCCCGGAGATGCCCTCATGGAAAATTTAGATGAAATGCTCCGCTACCGTGAGACCTGCCGCCGCAGGCACCCCGCGACAACCCGGAAGAGGAGCGATAGCACAAGCATAAGTACAACCAGGACAGCCCAGAAGAAGAGGCGGGCGATGAGACCGGTCCTGCCGGCCCCTGACTCAGGCATCTGCCAGCTCCACGAGAACCCGCTCCCGCCGGCAGCCCGGTACCGGAACGGGTCATGCGGTGCAGGACCGGCGCCACCCTGGAGGGCGATGTCGTAGCGTGCCCGGGCTTCAGGATCGATCAGCGTCTCATATGCCTGCTGGATGGCGATGAACCGCTCGTTTGCATCCGGGTCCTGGTTGATATCAGGGTGGTACTGTTTGGCGAGCCTCCGGTACGCCGCCCGGATCTCGTCAGGCGTGGCGTCCCGGGAGACGCCGAGGATCTCGTAGCAGGTCTCCACAACTGCCCTCACGCGGTCTCATCATATGAAACCTCGCCCGCATCCCCGTTCACTGTCACCCTGGTGCCGGGGGGCAGGCGGGAGAACTCCGGCGGGAGGCGGTCGACCATGGGAATCCCCGCGATGATCGCACCGACCGCGATGATCGGTTCAGCCTCCGTATTGATGATTGCAGCAGGGGCAAGACCGTTCTGCTTCAGCGCGTAGATCACGTAGGAACCTACCGTCGATCCCTTCCCGTACGGGAAGGCCAGCACGCGCCCGGCGATCGATTGCCCTTCAAGCGGATGGCCCTGTTCCACGACGGTACCGGTCTCGGGGTTGACACCCGAGAGAAACGATATGGGCTCAGATGAAACGAGGAGCTCTCCGGTTCCGGTGCCCCTGGATATGCCTCTACCTTTCATAATTACAACCACCACATTATATTGAGGTTGGAGACCCAACTATATGAGTGACATGGACGAAACCCTTGGCAACAATCCTGGAAGCGAGCACGACATGCTTGCGCTCCAGATTCAGGAACTGAAGGCGCAGATCCTGGATTATAAACTAAAGAACGAGTTGCTCGAGAAAGAACTCCTGCAGCTCAGAAAAGAGAACGGCCAGTTAAAACGGATGCCGCTGTTTGTTGCAGCCGTGGTCGATGTACTCGATAACGGCGAGGTATACCTCAGACAGCAGGGCAACAACCAGGAATACGTCACCACGGTCAACGAGAAACTCCACCGCATCCTCAAGCCCGGGATGAAGGTAGCGGTGAATAATACACTCTCTATCGTCAAGACGATCGGCAACATCTACGACTCCAGGGTCAGGGTCATGGAACTCGACGAACAGCCGGACGTCACGTTCGAGCAGGTCGGCGGCCTGAAAGACGAGATCGAGGAGGTCAGGGAAGCGGTCGAGTACCCGCTCACGAAACCCGAGATCTACGAGCGTGTGGGTGTTGAGCCCCCGAAAGGCATCCTCCTCTACGGCCCGCCCGGGACCGGGAAGACCCTGATTGCAAAGGCAGTCGCCCATCAGTCCCACGCGCGGTTCATCAGGATGTCGGGGAGCGAACTCGTCCATAAGTACATCGGGGAAGGCGCGCAACTCGTGCGTGAACTCTTCGTCCTCGCCCGGGAGCGTGCTCCGGCAATCGTCTTTATCGACGAGATCGACGCGATCGGGAGCATGCGCACCAACGACGGAACCTCGGGCAGCGCCGAGGTCCAGCGGACGCTGATGCAACTCCTCGCCGAGATGGACGGGTTTGGGAACCGGGGTAACGTCAGGATCATGGCGGCAACCAACCGTATCGATATGCTGGACCCGGCCCTCCTTCGTCCGGGCCGGTTCGACCGGATCATCAGGGTTCCGCTCCCTGATGACGGGGCACGCCTCGAGATCCTGAAGATCCATACCGCGAAGATGACCCTCGCCGGGGATGTGGACCTCGCCGGGATCGCGGAACTTACCGGGAAGACCACCGGCGCGGAGCTGCAGGCGATCTGCCGTGAGGCGGGCATGATGGCGGTCCGGCGCGACGCCGGGGCCGTTGAGCGGGATGACTTCCTTGCGGCGATCAAAAAAGTGAAGCGCGAGGTGGCGACACCCGATACCCGCATGTATATCTGATGTGGATCTCCCCAATCCACATCGTTTCCTCCATGTGCCGTCAGAAGGTCAGGTCCCTGTCCTGACCGGTACGGCTGCCCTGGACGCTCCATTCCAGGGAAACCTTATCGACCTCCCGGTCGTACATGATATACGATGAACGTCCTCCTTATTCAGCCGGAGGGTGTTGATCTCTACACCACCCTGCTTAACTCCGAAACCAGCAGGGATGCCCTTCGTTTTTACCAACCCGACAGGCTGGAGTACGGTATGCGCATCCGGACGGCGTCGCTCGGGAGTGCGCTTGCTCTCGTCTCCGAGCTCCGGTGGTACATCCAGCGGTACGTCGAAGAGGTTCTCTTCGAGCCTGAGAAGGGCATCTTCTGCTCGTCCAGCCTTGCCCAACAGATCTACGAACGCGACGTGAAACCCGCATCGCCCTGGAAATACCGCTGCCTCTACCGCATCTCCGACCACCCGGTCGACACCATATGGATGGATGCGGGAACAACGCCCCAGGCATATGCGGACCAGGTTGAGCCCGAAGATACAGTGCTTGAGGTCTGGTGTACTGAAGAAGAGTACCCGGCGGAATAGTGCCTCAAGCCATCTTTTTGTAGGTTTTGGTGTGGGAGATTGATCGCCGGCCGCACGCGAGAGAATTCATGGGGCAGAGCGAGCGGCTGTACGCAGGATAAGACCCCATTCGCCCACTTCACCCCATGCTGTGGACCGTGGTGGACATCACCCTGGGGGGTGGGGGCAGGGGAGGGGGCGAGCCCCCTCCCCCCATAAGGAAGCCATGCCCGGGGCACGACGCCAAACCGGGGATGTCTTCATGGGAAATTTCAGCTGAAATGCTCCACTAGTGAAGCGTTTCACCGTATTTTGCCGGTGTGAGGAGGATCGCCTCCTCCCCGCAGACGGCGGTCCTCGTAGGTCCCTCCTTGTAGCCCCGGCTGCTTACCCTGTAAGTCCCCGGACGAAATGCCCACCGGTGATACCGCCGAGGGCCCGCTGTTTTACCTCATCCTTGAGCACGTCGAGCATGCCCGGGTCTCCCCGGCCCACGGACTCGATCCCGGCAAGGTAGAGCCGGGCCATCTCCCCGGCGTACCGGGGCCCCCGTCCCCGCGCATCGATCGCGACCGCATCGATGCCCATCCCGATGATCCGGGGCAGGTGGTCGATCAGGCAGGTCTCGACGGCGTTGGCGATATACACCCGGGATTCGCTGTCGCACCGGAGCGGGAAGACGTGGTTCCGCCGGTCCTGCAGCCCCAGGAACCGGTCGCCGGAGACCGCCGCCAGCCGGTCCTCGGTCACCATCGCCTCGATGTTCCCCTGCACGAGCACCTCGAGCCCGGGAGCGTCCCCGGTCAACTCGGCCAGCCGGGCCAGGTCGCCGGCCGGGAGTTCGGGGGATGCCGTGCACCGCAGGAAGAGCGGGGCCAGAACCCTCGTGGTACAGTGGTTCCAGACGTTCAGCCCAGCTGCCCCAAAGAGCCTCATCCGGGGTTCGGCCTCCCGCACCGCATCAGCGGCGCCGAGCCCGCTCACCATGACACCGTGGACGCCCGCATCGTAGAGCGACGGGAGGAGCGGGGCGGCTGCATCGAGGAAGGCGCGTCGCGTGATCGACGGCCATTTCCAGACAGCGTCCGCACCACCCGCCCGGCAGAGGGCGGCGGCCTCCTCGAGGAGGGCGGGAACCACAGGACCGGCCGGCTCGAAGTAGACGGTCCGGGCGCCGCCCCGGACAGCAGCCTCCACGCCCTCAAGGGTGTCGGTGTAGACCGAGACCGATGGGAGCCGGTTCGCGACCCCGCCCGTGCGCACCAGCCCGGAGATCGCCGCTTCCGCCCGTTCCCGGGCCGCACGCACCGCATCCGGCCCAGGTCGATGCGCGGCGGCCACGGCCTCTTCGACCTTCTCTAAGAATGTCCGGCGAACCCGGTTCAACGCACTCAGCGGCGTAAAGAGTCCGCCCGGGTAGCGGAGGTCCAGTCGCCGGATAACAAACGGCGTCCCCCCGGTCCTGGTGAACTGCTCCGCGATCTCCTCCGGGGCGAGCGGCCGGCTCCGCGCCGGCTCCATCTGCAGGTCTGCCCGGTACAAGACCCGGAGCGGTTCTCCGCCGCGCCCGGGGAGCACCCCCTCAAAGCAGGGCGTGCCGTCATCCCAGGTGACCGTAACATCGATCGGCAGCGGCTCCAAATGCTCGGCGATCTTTGTTGCCCGCGCCTCGAGGTCCGCGCTCTTTGTCAGGAAGACCTCCGTACCCCGCCCGACGGGTGCGGGAACCCCGACCCGCACCGTGCCGCGGCGGACGGCGGGGGTGCCGCGGACGACCGCGCCCACGTCGCGCTCGGGGTCCTCCATGCAGAAGGCCAGTCCGTCGCCGGAGCGGGGCACGACCTCCCCGGTGAGGCGGACGGTCGCCTCCCGCCGCCCGGGATCGTAGCCGGTGACCGTGCCGAGCAGGATCCCGCGGTTCCCGGGCCGGTCGCGAGCCATGATATTGGATGCGCCGAGGATGTAGCCCTCCGTGAACTTCCGGTTGAACGCAAGCGCAAGGTCCCGCATATCCTCTTCTGAGGGCGACCAGACCTCTCCGGCGGCGATCGCGTCGAGGGCGCGCCGGTAGATGGCGACCACCGTGGCGACGTACTCAGCGGAGCGCATCCTCCCCTCGATCTTGAGCGACGCCACCGGTGCGCGCGCTATCCGGTCGAGGCTGGGGTATACCGCGAGGTCGCGGGTCGAGAGCAGGTACTGCCCCTCTGCAGGCACGGCCCGGAGGTCTCGTGGGCGGCCGTACTCGTCCTTCTCGGCGGTCACGAGCCGGTAGGGCTTCCTGCACGGCTGGGCGCACATCCCCCGGTTCCCGCTCCGGCCCCCGATCACCGATGAGAGGAGGCACTGGCCCGAGTA
>NZ_DAQR01000014.1:736-911 GCF_002502935.1 Methanoculleus sp. UBA413 | reverse complement strand
CAGTAGCAGAGCGCACCGTGGGCGAAGACCTCGATGCCGATCCCCGGAACCTCCACGATATCCTCGATCTCGGGGAGGGTGAGTTCCCGCGCCGGGACCACGCGGGAGAAACCCTCTCGCGCGGCCCGGGCCACGCCCTCGCGGTTATGGATCGTCATCTGGGTGGAGGCATGGA
>NZ_DAQR01000014.1:0-503 GCF_002502935.1 Methanoculleus sp. UBA413 | reverse complement strand
CCGGTCTCGTAGAGCCAGAGGAGATAGCGGACCACATCAGGGAGTTCGGCGTCACTGACGAGGGTGTTTACGGTGACATAGACCCGCACACCCCGGAGGTGCGCGTAATCGACGGCGGACCGGAGCTCATCGTCCGAGAAGTTCGCCGCATAGTGCCTGGCCCCGAAACGCCTCCCTGCAAGGTAGACCGCGTCGGCGCCGGCGGCGACTGCTGCGGCCAGAGCTTCCGGCGACCCGGCAGGAGCGAGCAGTTCCGGCGGTGCGGCCGAACCGGCCTTTAGATGATCGTGCGGCATTTGATCCAGTACCATCACCCCGCCGGACTATATATTCCACCCCGACAGGCGTTCGTGGGACACTGCCCTCGGGCTTGAACCTTTGAAGGTAGGCGCACCGGATGCAAGAGTGAACCGGGGCCGTTTCCCCGAGACCGTGGAGGGTATCCTGCCGGAGGCCCGACCTTAGGACAGAGGAGGCGAGCCCATTGGCGCTAACGTATCATG
>NZ_DAQR01000061.1:12723-15460 GCF_002502935.1 Methanoculleus sp. UBA413 | reverse complement strand
ATAACCAGCTAGACCACGAGCCCCATGCATCGACCGGGAATTGAACCCGGGCTATTGGCTTGGAAGGCCAAAGTCATACCACTAGACCATCGATGCGAGTGAACGATCTGCCTAAATATGTTGACCGTGCAGGATATTAAATATTGGGTGGTGGGGATTCCGCTTGGGTTCAGTATCCCCTCCGCTGTGCCTCCAGGTCCTCGAGGGCGGCCACCCGCTTCTCAAGTGACGGGTGCGTGGAGAAGAGCTCCATCAGGGTGTTCCCGGAGAGAGCCGGGATGATGAAGAAGGCGTTTGCGCCCTGCACTTCCTGCTTCTTCTCGGCCGGGATGTAATCCATCCGCCCGCTGATCTTTTGAAGCGCCGATATCAGCGCCCGGGGGTTATCGGTCAGGTAGGCACTGCCCCGGTCCGCGGCAAACTCCCGGTAGCGGGAGAGCGCACGGGTGAGCAGGGTGCTCACAATCCAGACGATGATCGAGGCGATGTAGACCAGGATCAGTGCGCCCATGTTGTTGTCGCGGTTGTTGAAGAGCCCGATGAAGATCCAGTTGCGCATGATCAGGAAGGCAAGCATCGATATGAAACTCGCCATCGTCAGGGTCAGCATATCCCGGTTCTTCACGTGCGCTATCTCATGGGCGATCACCGCCTCCAACTCTTCGGGCGTGAGCATCCGCATGATCGAATCCGTCACAGCCACGACGGCATGTCTCGGGCTTCTCCCGGTCGCAAACGCGTTCGGGACCGGGGACGGCATAACCCCGACCGTCGGCTTCGGGAGGTCTGCCCTGGCGGCAAGGCGCTCAATCATCCGGTGCAACTCCGGGTACTCATCCTCTCCGACGATACGGGTGCCGGTACTCCAGAGCACGAGTTTGTCGGAGAAGAAGTACTGGATGAACGCCATCGCGGCAGCGGCGAAGAGGAGGAACCCATAACCAAATCCAAGGGCCGCGAGGATGCCCAGAAAGATCAGGTAGACTATGAGGAGCAGAAACGACGTAAGCAGCATCCTCATAGTGAGACCGAAGTCGCGCGTCCATTTCATGATAGAATTGTATTGGAGTGGATCCCCTTTAATACATATGCTGGTTTTTCCCGGGGTGGACACTCCTGAACCGGATTCCTGCGTATCCCGCACCCCGGAGGAGTGCCCTTATGTGACCGGGGCGATATAGTTAAGGATCAGATGACACTCAACGAAGTGACCATCAGCAGGGCTATTCTCGAGGAGCAGCATCAGGCGATCATCGACTACCTTGAGATGGACGCTGCCGTCGTCGGCGGTGGACCTTCAGGGCTCGCCTGCGCCGCCCTTCTTGGCGAGAAGGGAGTCAAGTGTGCACTCATCGAGAAGAAACTCAGTATCGGCGGAGGCATGTGGGGCGGCGGGATGATGTTCCAGAGGATCGTCGTCCAGGATGAGGCACGGCGGCTCCTTGACCGGTTTGGGATCACCTACCGGGAGTTCGAGCCGGGCTACTACGTCGCAAAATCGGTTGAGACGGTCTCCAAACTCACCGCGGCAGCCTGTGATGCCGGCGTCGAGTTCTTCAACCTCACCACCGTCGAAGACGTCATGATCAAGGGCGACGGCAGGGTCGGCGGCCTTGTCATCAACTGGACGCCGGTCGATATGGCCGGGCTGCACGTCGACCCGCTCACCGTGGCCTGCACCTGCACCGTCGATGCAACCGGTCATGACGCCATGGTCGCCCGGATGATCGAACGGAAGGGCGGCAGACTCCAGGTGAAGGGCGAGAGTTTCATGTGGGCCGAGCGTGCGGAGTCGCAGATCCTCGATCACACGCGGGAGGTCTTCCCGGGCCTCTTCGTTACCGGGATGGCGGCAAACGCCGTTGCCGGGGAGTGCCGCATGGGACCGATCTTCGGGGGGATGCTTCTGTCCGGGGAGCGTGCCGCAGACCTGGTCGCGGAGAGACTGGGCCGGTAACATATCAGATCATTTTTTACTGCCCCGGCAGTTACCAATAGGTATGGAAGAGATCGATCCGGAGTCCCTGGCCGAGGTCGCATACGGGATCTTTGAGATCTTCCTCGACCGCGAACTCCGTGCCCATGGTTCCTACCTGTTTGAACGTGTCGAACAGGGAACCGATTTTGAAGCCGATGTCCGTGAGATCTTCGGGCGGTTCCGGGAGGACTACCCGGCGCTCGCCGAGGCGCTTCTCCTGCGGTTCGGCGGGATAGACACGGTCTACGCAGAGATCCTGGCGGGTGAGGGCATTCTCCCCTCAAAGACGACCCGGATGTACTGGATCGTCCAGGACGAGCCGGGACCGGCAGCGAGGGGTCTTGATGATGAGCAGGTAGGAAAATGGCTCATCTTCGTCCCCCGCAGCGAAGTGGATGAGGCGTGGAGAAAGATCCGGGACGAGACGGCGCGCGGGATGCTCGGGATATCGGCGAAAGTCAGCACCGCCAAACCGAACCCCGACTCACGCGACGAGCGGGCGGTCATCTATGTCTACACCCGGGACTGGGCGGACGAGGCTGACGTGATGCGGGTCCGCGAACGGCTCCGTGACCTCGGTTTTGTGGAACGGCTCGGCTACAAACGAAACATCGAGACCTACCGGGGCGAGTACAGCGAAGAGGGCCGGAAAGTCACCTATTACAGCGCCTGAAAGGCGCGGTGGGCGGCCGGACCGGTGAAAACCACCGGGACGCACCGTTACAGGGCATCTCATGAGCCTGGACACCCCGGGTTGCC
>NZ_DAQR01000061.1:12170-12436 GCF_002502935.1 Methanoculleus sp. UBA413 | reverse complement strand
TGCGCCGCCTGCAGGACAAGGGCGCTCAACTTCCCGGTATCGTTCTCGCGGAGCGCCCGGGCGATCTCGGCCGTGACCTCCGCATGCTCCTCGTCAGGCTCGATATCCACCAGGTCGGCCACCCGGGCCGCAAGCTCCCGGGGGACGAGCCCCGTCTCCGTATTCAGGTAGCGGGCAGCGGCCTTCAGGTTCTCGTCGAAGTTGACGTAGGTCTCCCTGACGAACCCGATATCCGTATCGTCCAGCGCATCCAGGCCGAGGATCTC
>NZ_DAQR01000061.1:0-11952 GCF_002502935.1 Methanoculleus sp. UBA413 | reverse complement strand
CGGTGCTCCGGGCATACCCGAAGAGACCGATATGCAGTTTCCGCTTCCGCCGCTCAGGAACGTAGCGGGCAACCCGGTTGATCAGGGGGGCAAGCGGCCCGAGCCGTCGCTCGTATGCCCGTGTATACCTCTCAATCAGGTCGAGCGCCGCCGCCTCGTCGACGGGTCGGGGTCGACCGGGCCTCCGCTCCTCCAGTCTCCGGACCGCGTTCTGGACCTCTTCGAGCGGGTGGTCATACTTAAACGCCGACTGGACAGTGAACGTGTGGACGCTCGGGTACTCGGCGGTGACCTGGTCGACGGTCTGGGGTGAGAGGCCGCCCCGAAACGGCGCCGAACCCACGCCGATGATTGGGTATATCCCCGTCCCCGTCTCCTCCGAGACCTCCTGGAGGTGCTGGAGCGCGATCTTATTCAGGAGAACCGCGCTGACGATCCCGTAGTTCATCGCCGGGTCCGACCGGGCGAGAAAGACGCGCTGGTGGGTGATATCCTTCCCTTCGAGGTAGCGCCTGACCGCGTTGTGCGCATCCAGCATATGGTCCATCTCTTCAAAGAGTGGGATGACGTTGATCCGGTCCGGCCGGAACCTCCCGATCCAGTCTGCGATGGTCATGCCGCCTTCACCGAGACTTCTCTCCTGCTTCCCGACGACGATATCGGTATAATAGCGGTAGATGTTATCAATGGCAGTGTGGGATGCCGTCATCGGGAGGATGACCTCGAATATCGGGGGACACTCGTCCCCGTAGAAGAGGCACGCCGTGTCGAACGACCGCGGGATGCTCTCAAGCGTCTCGAGGAGTATCTTTGCCTCGGCCGTCTCAACCTCGGGGTTTGGGACCCGGAGCGTCAGGAAGACGTCCCGGCCGAGTCTCTTCTCCCGGAAGAACGTATCGTACCGGGAGAGGAGTTTCCTGACCACAAAGTTGTCGACCTCTTTTCCCTCACAGTCCCACATCTGTTCGGTGCACCCCAGGTGGGAATAGGCGTAGTACGCCTCCTGGACCTCGTCTTCACCGCCGAGTTCCGGGCTCTCGGCAAAGAACGGCAGGTTGACGTTGTCAGGGTGCTGGGTGCTCATACACTGCGGTATCCGTAGCATGGACTTCTGTACTCCATCATGTGGGGGCTATCCCCTCTTGTAAACCCAATATTTTTTTACGGTTGACAGGAAAAGCCCTCCGGTCCGGTCACCACCCCTCATCGAACCGTCTCCGGACCTCTGTTCATGACCAGGGCCCCCCGTGCGCCGCGTAGATGCGTTCCGGCCCGAAGGTGAGGAGTGTACCAAGACTCCTCCGCGCCGTCGCGGGGTCTTCAGCCCGGAAGGACATTCGCGGCCTCCCACCCCGGAGCAGGGCAACGAGAAGGTCGCCGACGATGGCGGTGCCGCCGGCGACAAGGATCGAGACCGAGCCGGGGGTATGCCCCGGCGTGGGGATAACGGACCCCCTGATCCCGAAGGCCGCAAGGTCGGCGGTGCCCTCGATGATGATATCGGGCTCAACGCCGCCCGAATCGAGGACGGTCATCCTGCCTGTTGCAAACCCGATCAGGCGCGGGATGATGCCGGTGGGAAAGGGAAGCCCGTCAAACCCCAGGCGCATGGTTCCGGCGTCGGCCGAATGAATAGCGACCGGTGCGCCGGTCAGGTCCCGGAGCGCGTCGGCGCTCCCGTAGTGGTCGGGATGGGCGTGCGTGATGAGGATCAGGGTGACGTCGTCAGGCCCGATACCCTCCCGCCTCATCGCGGTCAGGATGGCTGCCCCATCCCCGGGGTTGCCGGTGTCGACCAGGAGCACGCCCCGGTCCCTGACGATGAATGCGGTGGTCAGGGTGAGCGGCACAGGGATGACCGCCGGCAGGTAGCGGGCGGCAGCGCTTTCCAGTTTTTGTGCCGGGGCCCGGACCGCCTGCCCGTTCCCGGCGAGACCCTGCATACCCTGGTTGAAGGTCGTCATACCATCCCGACCGTGAGATGCCCCCGCGCCACATCAATGATTCGGTCTGGATGGGAATTTGTGCGGTGAGCGCTTCCGGCGGCGTTTCAATACGCATATATGTCGTGGAAAACAAGGGTGAAACTATGATGTATGAGAGAACGATACCGCGGTATCTCCTCATTTGCCTGACGGTCCTCATCCTGGCGCTCATTGCCCCGGTATCCGCGGAAGGAGCGGGTCCGCGGGTGGTACAGCCCGGCGAGACGATCGAGGTGGGGAGTGAACTGCTTGTCCTTGACCTCGTCAATCTCCGCAACCCCGATACGTTCAATCCGGTCACTGAACTCAGGCGCTACAAGGACGACAACCGTGCAAAAAAGATAGAACGAGTCATCGGTGTGCCAAACGACGGCTACTTCAAGATCAGTGACCAGGCCCTCGGCGGTAAATACGGCCGTTATTTCGCGTACAGCGAGAAAGACGGTCTCCTGGAGCACAGCATCATATTCTCTCCCGCTCCGGCAGCTACGCCAACGCCGATCGAGACCGTCACAGCCACAGAGACCCCCACTGAGACCGGGACACCGGGTGTCACGACAGAGGCAACCCCGACGCAGACACGGGCACCGCTCCCCGGGCTGATCGCGGTCGCGGCGATCGGTCTCTGCGGGCTTTTCCTGGCAGCGGGAAGACGGTAACGCACCAAGTTACTTTAGTTTACGGGTGAGGGGGATCGTCAATACCCACGGACTTCGCAAAGCCACGCATGGAAAACACCTTTCCCCGGTCTCGCGCCCCGGGGAACTATCCGAGTCCGCCACCCACCTCATCGTGGGCGGCGACGAACACCAGAACCGGCACCGGGCTTCAAGAGAGCTTGAAGTTTATGCTATATTTTTTTGAATCACGCGTTATTCTCTTGACCCCTCATACCTGAAGTTGGCGCTTTATAGGGGCCCGCCCCCTCCCCGCAAAAGGAAACTGTTTCCCGAACGCGATGGAACAGCGGATTTTTCCCGGCAAACCCACATGAGGCTAGGCCTCGTGCTGCACGAATGAAAAACCACCTGCCGGGATACTCCCCGTTCCCGGGAAAAAGAAAAATTGAGGGTATTCGATTTGGGGTTACGATAGGTAATCTTCCGGCCGCGGGAGCTGTTCCTTCAAGCCCTTGCGCCGGCGGATACTCCTGACCACATCATCCACGATGCCGGAGGGAACCAGTTCGAACCCGGCGAACTCGGTGCTCCACATCGCGCGGCCCTCGGTGGCGGACCGGACATCTCCGGCAAACCCGAAGAGTTCGGCGACCGGTGCCCTGCCGACGATCGTCATCGTGTCGCCTTCGCTCAGCATATCGAAGACCTGACCGCGCCGGCCCTGGATCTGTGAGGTCGCCGCGCCCATCTGCTCGCTCGGGACCGTGATCTGGATCTTCTGGATAGGCTCAAGGAGCGAGTCCCCGGCCATCAGAATACCGGCCTTGACGGCGCTCCTGACCGCCGGGATGACCTGGGCAGGACCGCGGTGGATAGCGTCCTCGTGGAGTTTCACATCCACAAGCCGCACCTTGAGGTTCTGGACCAGTTCGTCGGCGAGCGGACCGCCGCGCAGCGCTTCGCGCCAGCCGTCGAGGACCAGTTCCATCGTCTCGTTGAGGTACTGGATACCCTTCGTCATGTCGAGGAACATATTGGTGCCCTCGATCGCCCTGACGTTCTTGGCCTCGTCCTTATCCATACCGGCTTCGATGAGGATATCACGCCGTTCCACTGCCTGCTGGGTCATCGAGACCTCGCCTTCCTGGATCAGCTTTACGACCGCCGGGTCCATCGGCTCAAGTTCGATGTAGAACCGGTTGTGGCGGTTCGGGGACTTCCCTTCGACCGGGCCAGCCCCGCCCGTGACCGTCTCACGGTAGACGACGATCGGTGGGGAGGTGATGATCTCGACACCCTTGTCGCGCTTAATACGACCGGTGATGATCTCGAGGTGAAGCTCGCCCATACCGCTGATCAGGTGCTCGCCGGTCTCCTCGTTGATCGAGACCTGGACCGTCGGGTCTTCTTTTGCTACCTGGCGGAGAACCTCGACGAGTTTCGGGAGGTCCTTCATGCTCTTCGCCTCGACGGCGACGGTCATGACCGGCTCGGAGTAGTGCTTCAGCGACTCGAAGGGCGTCATGTCCTGGAGCGTCGAGACGGTCGAACCGACGATAGCGTCCTTTAAGCCCGTAACGGCAGCGATGTTGCCGGCGGCCAGTTCGTCCACCTCAATCCGCTCGGCACCCATGAAGATTCCGACCTGTGCAAGACGGTTCGAGCGCTTGGCGGCGCCCATGATGTAGCACTCGGTGCCCCGGCGGAGTGTTCCTGAGAAGACTCGTCCGGTGGCGACCTCGCCTGCGTGCGGGTCAAACGATATGTCGGTGACCATCATGCAGATAGGCCCGTTCGGGTCGCAGGCGAGCATGGCCTTGCCCTCGGGGGCATCGTTATCACCGTGCCAGATGATCCCGACACGCCGCTTCTGGGCATCGAGAGGGTCAGGCAGGTGCTTGACCACCATGTCGAGGAGCACGGCATGCAGGGGGCTGTTCTTCGCGAGCCACTTCATGTCGCCGGCGTTGCACTTGTCAAAGACATCCTTGAACGAGACCCCGCTCTTCTTCATATAGGGGACAGAGACGGCCCAGTTGTAGAGCGCGGAACCGAAGGACACCGTGCCCTTCGCGGCATCCAGTTTCCAGCCCGCGTTGTACATCTTCTCGTTCATGCCCTTGATCAACTTGTTGACCTTATCGATCACTCTTGCGAGGCGGATCTGCATCTCCTGCTCGTCCACCTTCAGCTCGTTGATCAGCCGGTCAACCTTGTTGATGAAGAGAACCGGGCGGACGCCCTCCTTGAGCGCCTGGCGAAGCACCGTCTCCGTCTGGGGCATGGTGCCTTCGACCGCGTCCACCACAACGACAGCGCCGTCCACCGCACGCATGGCACGGGTCACGTCACCGCCAAAGTCCACGTGGCCGGGGGTATCGATCATGTTGATCAGGTACTCCTCGCCACCGTACTCGTGGACCATAGAGACGTTGCTTGCATCGATGGTGATGCCGCGCGCCTGTTCTTCCTCATCCGAGTCCATGAAGAGCTGCCTGCCGGCGAGCTCCTCGCTGATCATGCCTGCCCCTGCGAGCAGGTTGTCTGAAAGGGTTGTCTTTCCGTGATCAATGTGGGCGACGATACCGATGTTCCGGATATGGTCCGGCTTGTCCATCAGGTCCGTCACCCGCTCTACCATCTTCTTTCGTCTGGTCATAGAACACCAAAAAAATAAGGGAGTATTAACGGGCAGCCTTTGCGATACGTTCTCTCTCTTCTTTCTTCGAGACGGCGTAGGAGCGGGTATCTCCGTTGGCGGCTGCGATCAGCTCTTCGGCGAGTGCCTCGCTCACGCTCTTCTTCTTCTTGTGGCTCGCCTGTAAAACACCGTCGGTGATGAACCGCAGGGCGATGTCGACACGACGCTGGGGCGCGGTATCGACCGACTTCGGGACGTTGATACCACCATACTTCAGCCGGACGGTCTCCTCGCGGGGGCCGGTGTTCTCAACAGCGTCCACCAGCACCTGGATCGGGTTCTTCCCGGTCTTTTTGTTGATGATCTCAAACGCGTCCTTGACGATGCGGATGGCGAGTTCCTTCTTGCCGGTATTCCTCTCGGTCTGCATCAGTTTGTTGATCAGGCGTTCGACGATCAGCATGTTGCTCTTATTGAACTGCTGGCCGGCGAGCTTGCCGCAGGAGTGCGGCACGATCATCGCGTGCAGGTTCACATACCGGACAAGGCTTGGGTCCCGGATCTCCACCTCGCTCATGTCCCAGCGGTTGAAGAGGAGTTTCTGGTTCCCGGTTTCTGCCTCTACTGCTTCTGCTTCTGTCATTCTCCTCACCTCCGCGGCTTCTCCTTCCGCCCGATGACCATCTCGTTGAGACTGACGTTGTTTACCTTGGTTACGACAAACCGGACGCCGGGGATATCACCCATCGACCGGCCCAGTCTGCCGCCGATTCCCTCAATCTCGACCTCGTCGTGCTCATCGATGAAGTTGATGGCACCGTCGCCCACGGCGAACGCGGTCACCTGACGGCCGTTCTTGATCAGCTGAACCCGGACACACTTACGGATCGCAGAGTTCGGCTGCTTTGCTTCAACACCCACCTTCTCAAGAACAATCCCGCGTGCCTGCGGTGCTCCCTCAAGGGGGTCGGATTTTACATCAAGCCCGAGCTGGCGCCTGGCGTAAACTGGGTCACGCCACCTGCGTGCCTTAGCGTCGCGCTTCTGTTTTCTGGCTGCAAATTTACCATTTCCCATCGAATACCCTCGTATCAATTGAATTTGTGGATAGGAGCAACTCCTGGTGTGCTATAAAACAACGCGCGTTACAGATTTATATATTGTGGAACCCGCTTGCGCGCCGATCTTTCGCTCTAGGTATTTGATCGGGAGATGATATAATATTATATCCAGACGGGCAACCTTCATGGATGATAACCCGGATATACAAGGAGGTTTTTTTCGAGGCGACCCATCGCCTGATCCACTATCGGGGGAAGTGTTTCCGGCTGCACGGCCACCAGTGGCGGGTGGAGGTCTGGATCGAGGGGACGGCTGACGAGCGTACCGGGATCGTTCTCGACTACAACTGTATAAAGGAGGTCGTCGGTCGGTTCGACCACCAGGTGATCCTCAACGCTGACGACCCCATGGCGGCGAGCATCGAGGCATTCCACCCGGTCGTCACCACACCCGGCGACCCGACAAGCGAACTCATCGCCGCGCAGATTGCCGATATGATCAATGCCGAAGCGGCGCGGCAGGGGCTCGATGCCCGCGTGGCAAAGATCCGGGTCTGGGAGTCGACGTCCTGTTACGCAGAGCGCACATATGATCGTCAGTGAGATATTTCGGAGTCTCCAGGGCGAGGGGAAGAACCAGGGCCGGCCCTGCACCTTCATCAGGCTTGCAGGCTGCAACCTCAGGTGCGCCTGGTGCGATACCCCCTACGCCCGGGAAGGCGGGGAGGAGATGAGTGTTGCGCAGATCCTCGACCTGATCTGGCTGCAGAACGGGAAACATATCTGCATCACCGGCGGGGAGCCGCTCCTCTGGGCGGAGGAGGTCCTCGAACTCCTCAGGAAGTTTGATATTCACGGCTACAACGTCGAGATAGAGACGAATGGCACCCTGGATTTCCGGGAGATGCAGGCCTACGCCTCCATCTGCATGGACGTCAAGTGTCCCTCGTCGGGGGAGAAGAGCAATCTGGCACTCCTTCGTCACATCACACCCCGCGACTCGGTCAAGTTCGTGGTTGCGGACGAAAACGACCTCCTCTACGCCCGGGCGGTGATGTCCCACTATGAGATCCGGGGCGAGGCCTTCATATCGCCGGTTGAGGGGGCCGACTACCGCGCCATCGCGGAGTATATCGTCAAGGAAGACCTCCCGGTAAGGTTCCAGGTACAACTCCACAAAATCCTGGGGGTGAAATGACTGAAAGCGGTCTGTCTCCTCTCGGGCGGCATGGATTCCTCCACGCTCGCCTATGTCGCAAAGGATATGGGCTACGATATCATCGCGCTCCACTTCACCTACGGCCAGCGGACTGAGGTGAAGGAGCGGGCGTGCGCCCAAACCATCGCCCGGATGCTTGATGCCGTGGATTTCGTCGAGATCAGCCTAGAGCACTTCAAGAAGATCGGGGCATCGAGCCTGACTGATACCGCGATCCCGATCGAGGAGTATACCGGCAAGCAGGAAGCAGTACCGAGCACCTACGTCCCGTTCCGGAACGCCAACCTGCTTGCCATCGCGACCAGCCTTGCGGAAGCCCGCCGGGCGGAGGCGGTCTTCATTGGTGTCCAGACCGGGGACTACCCGGGATATCCCGACTGCCGGCCTGAGTTCATCGAAGCCTTCCAGCGGGTGGTCGATCTCGGCACGGCGGCAGACCCCCGGATCACCCTCATGACACCCTTTGTCAGGATGACAAAGGCTGAGATCCTCAAGGTAGGGCTTGCGCTCGGTGTCCCCTACGAACATACCTGGTCATGTTACCAGAACAACGACCGGGCGTGCGGGGTCTGCTCCTCCTGCCACTACCGCCGGGAGGCGTTCCGCGCGGCGGGGGTGCCCGACCCGATCGAGTACGAGGAATGATCATGAAGATCTGCAGCGCCGGAAGACTTACCGTCGAGAAGACAGAGGTTACCCTCCCTGACGGGAAGAAGAAGGAGCGGGTGGTCGTCCACCCCGGCGGGGCGGTCGCCATCCTCCCGGTCGAGGGGGATGACTGCTACCTCATCAGGCAGTACCGGTTCGCCATCGACGACTACATCCTCGAAGCACCGGCGGGAACCATCGACGAGGGCGAGGAGCCGCACGAGACCGCCTACCGGGAGCTGATCGAGGAGACCGGGATGAAGGCGGAGACCTTCGTCCCGAAGGGCTGGATATACTCATCCCCCGGCTACACCGACGAGCGGATCTGGCTCTATCTCGCCCGGGGGCTCTCGCCATGCTCCGACTACTGCATGGACGACGACGAGGTTATTGAGGTCGTCCGCGTCCCGGTTGCGGACCTTGCAGCGATGATCGCTGACGAAAGGATCGTTGATGCAAAGACGATCTGCCTCATCTGCCGCTGCCTGCAGTGAGGGGGGCGCGGGGCGCCCGGCCCGGAGCGGGGGTTAAAGGGATCGGCGAATGTGCGCAGATTTATGCCCTCTCCGGAGAAACACATAGTAGCTCCGATACATGAATATCATTCAGCTGGCTTGGTGAACGTTCAAATGGAAGAGACGCAAGAGATGGATACCGCGCGAAAGCGCTACGAATTTAAAAAGATGCTTGAGAGGCTTGCGGAGAAGGAAGGGAGCGGTACCGAGCTGATCACACTCTATATACCCCCTGATAAGCAGATATACGACGTTACCGCCCAGCTCCGTGACGAGTTCGGGCAGTGTGCCAATATCAAGAGCAAACAGACCCGGACAAACGTCCAGAGTGCCATATCCTCAATCCTCGCCCGCCTCAAATACTATAAGCGCCCGCCGGAGAACGGCATGGCGGTCTTCTGCGGCACGATCAACGCCGGCGGCGACCGCACCAGTCTCGAGTGCGAGATCATCGAGCCCCCCGAGCCGCTCAACACCTATATCTACCGGTGCAGCTCGACCTTCGAGCTTGAGCCCCTGCAGGAGATGCTCGGTGAGAAGGAGGTCTACGGGCTGATCGTCATCGATCGAAGGGAGGCCTACATCGGTTTCCTGCGCGGCAACCGGATCGAACCTATCAGCGGCGTCACCTCGATGGTCCCCGGCAAGCAGCGAAAAGGTGGTCAGTCAAGCGTCCGTTTCCAGCGACTGCGGTTGATTGCCATCAACGAATTCTACAAGAAGGTCGGCGACCGGGCGAGCGACATCTTCCTTGCAGAGAAGGACTTCTTCGAACGGTTCAAGGGCGTGCTGATCGGCGGCCCGACCCCGACCAAGGAGGAGTTCGAGGCAGGCGCCTACCTCCACCACGAACTCCAGAAGCGGATCATCGGGCTCTTCGACGTCGCCTATACGAACGAGACCGGGCTTGCCGAGCTCGTCGAAAATGCGGCGGATGCCCTCAAAGACCTTGATATCATCAAGGAGAAGAACGTGATGAACCGGTTCCTCCAGGAACTGGTCAAGGATGACGGTGCGGCCTCCTATGGTGAGGAGAGCGTCCGGAAGAACCTGGAGATCGGCGCCGTCGATACCCTCATCCTCTCTGAGAAACTCCGGAGGGCCCGGCTGAGACTCGCCTGCCCGAACAATGACTACACCGAGGAGAGGACGATCATCATCGAGCCGGGCAAGCACATCAGGGACCTCGACTTCGGCACCTGTCCAAACGACGGGGCGTCGCTCTATGTGGTCGAAGAGACCGATATCATCGACGAACTGACCGCGCTTGCGGACCAGAGCAGCACAACGGTCAAGATCATCTCAGACGACTTCGAGGAAGGATCGATGCTCTACAACGCGTTCGGCGGGATAGCAGCAATCCTTCGTTACAGGACCGGATACTGATGTTTCAGGAGAAATACCACCAGATTGAGCGCATGCTCCGGGCATGCACCGGTGAAGAGGATGTCCTCCTCACGACGGGTGGGGATCACGCAGATCTCGCCTCGACGGTAGCGTTTAAACTTGCAAAGAAGCAGAAGAGGGCTCCGGCAAAGATCGCCGGCGATATCGCGGAGAGACTTGCGGCCGACCCTGACCTCGGCGATATCCAGGTCGAGGCGGCAGGCCCCTACGTCAACTTCAGGTTCGGTCCCTCGCTCCTCGCTGAGGCGGTCAGGGAAGCCCTCGAGCCCGGCTACGGGAAACTCCCCGGCCGTTCAGAGCGGGTGGTGCTCGAGCACACCAGCGCGAACCCGAACGGCCCCCTCCACGTCGGCCACATCCGAAACACCGTCATCGGCGACTCCCTTTCCCGGGCGTTCCGGAAGGCCGGGTGTCCGCTTGAGGTGCAGTATTACCTAAACGATATGGGCCGCCAGGTTGCCATCGTCGCCTGGGGACTCGATCACCTCGGCATCGCCCGTGAGGAGGGCGAGAAGGAAGATCACTACGTCGCGCGGGTCTATGTCGCGGCGAACCGGGAGATCCGGGAGAACCCGGATATCACCGAGGAGATCGATCTTCTCATGCAGGAGGTGGAGCGCGGCGACCCCGAGACCGCCGGCAAGTTCCGGGCGGCCGTCTCCCTCTGTGTGGAGGGGATCAAGGCGACTCTCGCAGCCTTAAACGCCCACCATGACCGGTTCGTCTGGGAGAGCGATTTTGTCAGGATCGGGGACGTGGACCGGGTCATTGAACAGGTCAGGCGACTGCCGCAGGCCCACGAGGACGAGACCCTCTGGGTCGACCTCTCGGAGCAGGGTTTTGAGAAGAAGTACATCCTCCGGCGGAGCGACGGCACATCGGTCTACAGCACCCGGGATCTCGCCTACCATACCTGGAAGGGGCGCAATGCCGACCGGATGATCGACGTGCTCGGGGCTGACCACAAACTGATCGGCGCCCAGCTTCAGGCCACTCTCGAACTCCTCGGTGAGCAGCCGCCAGAGATCGTCTACTTTGAGTTTGTCTCCCTCCCCGAGGGTTCCATGAGCACCCGGGCGGGCAAGTTCGTCTCCGCCGACGACCTGGTCGAGGAGGTGACCGCAAAGGCGTTTGAGGAGGTGACCGTCCGGCGCCCCGAGCTCCCGGAGGAGGAGCGGCGCGCCATTGCAGAGTCGGTCGCCATCGCTGCCATCCGCTACGACATCGTGAGGGTCTCCCCCGAGAAGAGCACGGTCTTTGACTGGAAGGAGGCGCTGAACTTCGAGCGGCAGAGCGGCCCCTACATCCAGTATGCCCACGCCCGCGCCTGCAGCATCCTTGAGAAGGCCGGGGAGTTCGAGCGGGCATATCACTACGAGACCGAACACGAGGTCGCGCTCGTCCGGCACCTCGCGAAGTTCCCCGTCGTCATCGAGCAGACCGTGGCGGAACTCCGCCCGCACCACCTCGCCGCTTTCGCCCGCGAGCTCGCCGACCTCTTCAACGCCTTCTACCACTACGACCCGGTGCTGAAGAGTGAGGGCGAGACCAGGAACAGCCGCCTCGCGCTCGTGGATGCGGTCAGGAACACCTTACAGGAGTCTCTGGAGACGCTCGGAATCGATGCACTCAGAAGCATGTAAGGCCCTCCGGAGGCAGGGCTACCAGTTCGTTAGCCCCTCCTCGTCGGCGGCCGTCAAACCCTGCATGTGGAACAAGCGGGCGCTCAAGGGCGGGGAGATGTGCTACAAGGCGCAGTTCTACGGGATCGAGAGTCACCGCTGCGTCCAGATGACCCCGACCCTCCGGTGCAACCAGCAGTGCCTCTTCTGCTGGCGGTCGTTCGAGCACGAGGT
>NZ_DAQR01000102.1:0-2724 GCF_002502935.1 Methanoculleus sp. UBA413 | reverse complement strand
TCGGGCGAAACCCGATCGGTCATCGCTTCTTGTGAGTGTATTGGTTATTTGGAGTCGATGCACCAGCACTGCTTTCACACGAAATCCACCCAGAGCAGAGGTCGCACTGATGAAAACGCCCTATTCCACAGAGAGGAAGAGTCCGGCTCCGGGCTTCACCAGGTGGGCAGCCTGGAGCTGGTTCACCCGGGCGAACAGGTACCTGGTCCAGCGGCTGCTCTGCATCCCATAGAGTTTTTGTACCAGCCACAGATTGCCCCAAGATCGGTTCAAATGAGGAAATGACGGCCGGATTCTCGATCTTCATCAGTTGATCCTCTGGGAGGCACAGCCTCATCGGCATTGTGTACAGCGTCCTGCATCAGAGTTAATACAGGGAGGAGCAACCTATCAGGCAGACGTGATGGATATGGTTTCACCGTTGATTCTGGTCAATCTGAAGACCTACCATGAGGGTATGGGCCAAAACGCTCACCGGATCGCCGCTGCGGCCGAGACCGTGGGGAGAGAGAGCGGGGTTGTCATCGGCATC
Source organism: Methanoculleus sp. UBA413 (assembly GCF_002502935.1). NCBI lineage: Archaea > Methanobacteriati > Methanobacteriota > Methanomicrobia > Methanomicrobiales > Methanomicrobiaceae > Methanoculleus > Methanoculleus sp. UBA413. The sequence continues at coordinate 2,192 of NZ_DAQR01000102.1, read as the reverse complement.
GCGCCGGTCTTCACCGAGATCCGCCCGATGAGCCAGCACTATGCAATACCGGTCTATGCCCAGCATATCGACGCGATCACTCCCGGCGCCCATACCGGCCATATTCTGCCTGAAGAGGTCAGGGCGGCGGGCGCACGCGGCACCCTGATCAACCACTCCGAACGCCGCCTCACCCTGGCCGAGATCGACGCCTGTGTCCAGGCATCCCGGAGGCTCCGCCTTGAATCGGTCGTCTGCACGAACAACGACTCCACCAGTGCCGCCGCAGCAGCGCTCCGGCCCGACTACGTGGCGATCGAGCCCCCGGAGCTGATCGGGAGTGGGGTCTCGGTCTCGAAGGCAGACCCCGGGATCATCGAGCGCTCCGTCAACGCAGTCAGGGCCGTGAACCCGGACGTGAGAGTCCTGACCGGGGCGGGGATCCAGTCAGGTGAGTGCGTAAAAATAGCAGTCGACCTTGGAACCTCCGGGGTCCTGCTGGCGTCAAGCGTTGTCAAGGCCGATGACCCCGCAGCGGTCCTCCGGGACCTAGTCTCGCTGATCTAGAGGGCTCTCACGCTATCAGCGATATCAGGTCATGTTTGGTGATGACACCACGCACCTTCCCCCTCTCGAGCACCAGGACCGCATGGTTGTGATGCAGGAGATGGACGATCGTATCGATAGGCGCCGTCGGGGGGACCGTCGGGAAACCCGGCTCCATGCAGTCCCGTACCAGTTTCTGGTGCGTCTGGTGGAACCCCCCCTCTTCCATGGCGTTCATGATCGCCGATTCCGATATGCAGCCTACAGGCACCCCCTTCTCGAGCACGGGCAACTGGGAGATGCTGTTCTGGCCCATGATCTCGACAGCGCGGTTGACGGGCTCATCAGGGGCGACAGAGAACACAGGTGAGGTCATCACATCGGCCGCCGTGATCGCCGAGCGCTCCGCCGCCTGCAGGACTTCCACAATCCTCGCGAGCGTGCTGACCCTCGGGTCCACACTGCCGGATTCGATCCGCGCGACCATAGACTGGCTGATTCCGGCCATACGGGCCACGTCTGCCTGCTTTAAGCCCATACGGATTCTCTTTTCCCGCAGTTCGGCCGGGGTGGGTATCTCCATATTATTACTATAGGTAATTTTTTCACTTATACGTTTGCCCTACTAGGGCTTGTTGTCATCTTAAATGTAGAGATCTCCCGTCTCTCTTCGCGTCTTCGCGTGAGACTTCGGTACTCTCTATTACCCCTCACGCGAAGACGCGAAGACGCGAAGGGGCGTTGCAGGGGATTATACCAACCTTCGCGCACTCCCGCGTGAGACCAGAGTGCCCGTCCCAACACGCGACAGAAGTTTCTAAAATAAGATGACACGATGCACTAGTGGACTATTTCACCTTAATTTGCGGTACGTCGGAGCGATCACCAGCCTCTCGCGGACAGCCACGCGGGAGCATTCATGGGGCAGAGCGAGAGGCTGTACACAGGGAAGCGACTGATTTCCCAGGCGCACCCGGACAGTGGACCGTGGTGGGCATCACCCTGAGGGGGCGGGGGCGGTGCCCGGGCGATACCCGGGGCAAACCCTGCCCGGGGCATGATAACCTCTCGGAGCGAGCCGGTCGGGCTCTCATCGTATGCTCCCTGACAGGGATCAAAACAGTTTCCCGAGGAGGAGGGCTATGACCACAGACTAACCAGTAATACCCAAAACCGACCCTTATCTCCTGAATCGAGCGTCATTCTCATGAATCTCCATACCGAACGTTAGCGCGTATGGGGGCTTGCCCCCTCCCTCCGTAAGGAAGCCGGACCCGGGGCACAAACAGAGCCATGATCCCCACTCGCCAAATCGGGGCGGTTTTCATGGAAGTTTAGCTGAAATGCTCCACTACCGGTCCATACCGGGGGCGAATAAAAGACAAACGTCTCAAGAAGAAGCTAGCAAGGAGTGGGAGGAGTAAGCCTCCTTCTGTTCTGTGCGGCATTCAGCTACGCGCCATACCTGGGCGGATACCAGACAATCCATCTGCCCTATTCTGGCTTGCACCCGCAGGGATTCACCGTTTCATCGTATCCCGCCGCTACGTTCAACGAGTTGCTTGCGCAAACGAGTGCGCTTCTCGCCCCGTTAACGGGGGCTCAGTCGTTTCATCACTGACGGCGGGTCGTGTCGTTTCTGTGTCATTGCCGTGACTCTCGCCACC
>NZ_DAQR01000015.1:11706-30416 GCF_002502935.1 Methanoculleus sp. UBA413 | reverse complement strand
ATAAGGTGAAATGCTCCACTAGACCACCGGCCCGGTTCCAGGTCTGCATATCCTTCGGGCCGGACCGTGGACACTGTCTTTTACCGGAGCCGTGAAAACAAACAACCAAAACATTTAAATAATTTTGCGCATATGTGTACTAATTGAGGTGATACACTATGCCAGGTTTTGATGGAACCGGACCATCCGGCCGTGGCCCCCTGACGGGCGGCCGCCGGGGCCGGTGCGTCCTGCCCGGGACACCGGCGGCGACGGAAGAAGGCGCCGCACCGGTGCTCCGCGGTGTCGGCCGGGGCGGTATCCCGTGGGGATGCGGCCGCGGCTTCCGTGGCGGTCGGGCACGGCGCCGGTGGTAACCCCACCGGATCGAAGGCACTATCTTCATGGGGAGCGGATCTCTCAATCAGGAGATGGTGCTGGAATGAACGAGAAAGAGCCCGGGGGAGGCTGTGGCCGCCACGGGCGGGGGCGAGGACGACCACGGGTCCGCCGGAGGATCAGGGAAGGCGCGGCCTTCCGCTGTTTTGGCCCCCTCTGCGGGAGGCCCGGCGCGGTTGTCGACCTCCTTCCCGAGGAGGTCGAGGCCCTCCGGCTCGTCGATCTTGCGGGGCTCGAACAGGAAGCGGCCGCCCGCGCCCTTGGGGTCTCCAGAAAGACCCTCTGGCGCGACCTCCATGAAGCGCGGGGGAAGGTCGCCGACGCCCTGGTGCACGGGAAGATGATCCGGATCGCCGGGTGCGGCCGCGAGCGGGAGGAGGGCTGCCCGGAAGATGAGGGCGACTCCTCCCTGTAATTGAGTTGTGCCGACCCGCCCGCCAGGCACAACCACCCATTTTAACTGGAGGTGGGTGAAGCCACCTCCCACCACATGACCACCACATTGTTTGTCTCGACAAACCTACCGTCCTCATCGGCGTGCGGGAGGATCAGGTCGCGGATGCGTTCAGCCACGCCCTCATCGACCTCGACGAACCGGCCGATGAAGGACGCCGTCGAGCGGACTTTCTCCTCCAGGGTCATCGTATTGGTGAACGAGAAATGTGTGACGTCGAGCAGCCTGCCCCATTCCCTGAGAATGACGTAGGCGAAATAGTCGCCGTCGGGTTCGAATTCGCCGCCATACTCCCTGCCGGTGATCCGGGAATAGACTTCCTTGACGAGATCGCCCCTCCCGGCTGGCTGCACGATGGCACAGTATCTCCTGGAGGCGTTCTCCATCTTCTTCAGGTGTTCTTCAAGGTCCGGGATCATCCAGAGAAAGTGCGAACAGAAGACCAGGTCGTAGCGGTCCCGAAGCGCCTCGTCATCAGTACGAAGCCAGTTTGTATGGATCACCTCGACGTTGTCACAGGATTCTTCACGCAGATTCTCCTCGAGGTGGGCAATGTTTCGGAGCGAGAGGTCAACGGCGGTGATCTTTTTGACCCGCTTTGAGAGCGGAACGGTGACCGTCCCCGGTCCAGGTCCGATCTCAAGCACCTCCGAGGATGGATTGAGGAAGTTTGAGAAGATTTCTGCGGTCTTTCTGCCGTACTCGTATTCGCCCTCTTGAATCCGTTTTGAAAAATCAGAGGCAGCTTTTGTCGTTATGTCGGGGTCAAACCGCAGTTTTGGTCCGCAGATCCGCTCGCGCAGGATGGCTTCCCTCGCATCTCTCCAGTTGATTCTATACTTCAGGTTGCGCTTCTTTGTGATCATGATAGAATACTCTTCCCGAATGAGCGGATAAATATTAACGATGTGACATAATTTTTCAGCATTTGTTAACCATATGTCACAAACGGTGGGCGCGTGGGAGGCGGGCCGGATCCAGGTACCTCTCATCGTGAGTGCTAAAACTCGAATATGGCCTTTTATTATAACTTTTTAAGGAATAATGGTGGGCCCGGAGGGATTTGAACCCACGACCGCCCGGTTATGAGCCGGGCGCTCTGACGGGGGGAATTGACAAACGGGGCGATATTTACGAGGATTTAGAAACGGGGGAAAGTTTCGGGGATGCTGCAGGCTCTACAGGCAAAACGGAGGCAGGAGATAAGTTCTATGTGATAAATCTCGATGATGCAATCGATTACATCACACATGGAATAAAACGCAAAAAGCCTGTAAAACCGCTATCTAAGAACGATAAGACCGGTAAAGGAGCGTTTACGGCTATTAAGTATTTCCTGAGTTTCGGGGATATCATCTCCCAAACCATAGAAGGACAGGGAGAGAACGCCGAAATCTCAGAGAGAACCGCCCGTATCACCTATAAAACCGTTAGAGCGTATAACGTAGCGCAGAACGCTAAATCAGGAAGATCAAGAAGAAGACGAAGAAGAAATAACCCCGGCCCCTTTTCCCCTAGGATGAATCCTTTGGGTAGTTGGGATCGTTGAGGGAGATACCCAATATGGTAATATACCACTTGGTGCGGGATAAAGTGAGATGTCAGTGGTGTCAAGGTAAGGCGGAAGGGCTTCTTGACCGGTTTCAGACGGGTTCAATCAGATCTGACGGTAATCCATTTTTAAGTTGAACTCGATTGCCGAGACATCATTGGCTTCAGGTAATTTATTGCGAATTGCATCTAACGCCGATTTCGTGCGCCTATCTAAATCCCTACATATGAGAATTCCCTTTACGCTATGCGTCTTAAACTCCTCCATAATTTGATTCATGTAGTCTAAAAGTTGCATTAATGCACTAGAGGGTGACTTATCTCGTTTTAACTCAAGAATAACGTAACTATCCTCTTGCTTATGTTTACAGAAAATGTCAATATATGTGCCACATTTGGTACGATAATGTTGATTTCCATCAATAATTTCGAGATCGGGGAACATATTCTCGAAATTTCTCCGAATGACGTCTTCTAGATGCAACTCCAACATGTTATTGATGACGAAGGTTTTCACCCTATCTGTGTCGGTTCTGAAATTGGAATCTATACCAATATTTGTGTCAATCGTGTCGTGTGTTGTAACCTGTTCCTCGAACTTATCGAACTCATTAATGATCCTCGATAGCTCGTTCACGGGTAAATCGATAGGTGAAATGGTCCCGACGATTGTGTTTCTCAAAGCCAGACCGCAAACTTGTCCAACGATATCTATTGTCTTTTCATTGTTGCATCTAGTATGAACCCTTTCGATGAACGATCGAAAAGAAGCGTACTCTTCATCGGATAATTCGTCATAGTCGTAATCCCTTCCCGATAACAGCACCCTCCGTACCCTTGCTCTCTTCTCTTCAGATAATGAAAGCAACTCTTTAAAACAAGCAAGAAATACGTCAGGATGTTTTGTACGCTGATATTTATCTGTTATGAGTATCTTTCCAAGGTAGTATCGTTTATTGTCGTGTTTTAAGAAGTTAAACCCTCTTTCAGTCACTCTCAATTTTTGTTTCCTTATCGTGATCAACTTATAGGATTGCAGGGCTGTTAACCGTTCAAAGGTTGCTGAATATAACTCTCGCTTATTCATACATGTCACTGGCTTCGTATTCAGCAATCATTCTCTCGCTCATTATATCTTTTCGATCCTTACGAATCACCTTAACCATAAATTCGGCTATTTCCCTTCTTTCTTCTTTGGAGGTGATAGTATCGAAACCACCAGTGGCTTCAAGATGTGAGATGAGTTGAAATATTACTTCCTCATCTTCCTTAGCGTCGATATCCATGGATAGTTCTCTCGCACAGATATTATTTATCTTCTATCAAGTGCTCTTCAGGTGTGATTGCCCTCCTCTTTCATTCTTGTTAGACAACTGGAAAGCAGGCTATGCCAAGGCAGGAAGGCGTACGTAACAACGGTGATGTATCAGTCTGGAAACGTCTCAAAAATCTTCGAGACAGTTGATATTGGGATTTAACCGAAGAATGAACCTCCTTTCAGCCGTTCTTGATGTATACAGACAGGTATCTTGATCCTTTTTCACATACTCCAATGCGGTCTAACAATTAGATAATATCTGAAATACAACCTCTGCAACAACAATCCACATGTGGATAAGAGTCATTGTTTTGAATATGTGTTCCACTCTTTCAGAACAGCACGGGATCGGCTGCCCATGATTACGCTCTTTTCTCTTGCCGACCGGATCGAAGCCGAAGTCGGGGCGGCACGCACGGAGACTGAAATAATGCGGCAATCCATCCTCATCCTGGCATTTTTGGGCCGTCTCATCCCTACTGACGCAGAACTCCTCCGGTTGGAGGAGCGCACCTATGAACCGGCATCGATTCTCCTTAAACATATCCACTCTGAGAAGATGGAGAAAACAGGGCGAAAACGTGTTCAGTCAACATTTGTCTGAGGGCCGTTCTCCTTTTTCTCCTGTGTTTTCTCCCGATTTCTCCCGATGTTTTAGGAGAACATCGGTACCGTGCCGAGTGCTGAATGCTCTTTTGTCTAGGGGTGCCGTTTGCATCCTGCTCCCCTAAAATTTGAAATTTTTACTCCTTAGGCGTATTTCCTTCTGGGATTCCTCTTCTTCTCCGGCTCTCCTCTTTTTCCCTGGAGATGTTGCCGTCAGTAGATGAGTAGCCTGTCATTTTTCGTCAGTCTTCAATTTGTTCTTCATCCTAACTTTGAATTGCTCGCAAGATGGCCATTTCCCCTTATTTCCTATTCTGACCGTTTTAACCTCCCATCCGTTTCCGCAGGCGAGATAGACGACGATTCTGTCACAGTACTTCGCTAATTCTGACAGCCGACATCGAATGATGCGGCCTCACGTGACGCCTCAACGTGAGTTCTCAGCGCCCGGAAACTGGATTTCGCGGCTTCGCGGCTTCGCGTGAGGCTCTATCCCCTCGTGCTGAAATCTCACGCGAAGACGCGAAGAGCGCGAAGGGAAATCGATGGTTTGCCCTCCTGAGGACGGGCTCAAACATTTTAGCGAAGTACTGTGTCAAGAGAAACCATAGGAGGAAACTGGAGAACAGAACAGAAAGGGAGGTAGCAACACATAGGTGAAGAGAACCGTTAGGAAAAACTGAGAAGAAAAGGGGGTAGTTATTGGGGGGCAGAGATTCTTAACTGGGGATTGAAAACTGAATCTAGAATTAGTTGGGGCTCCAGCCCACTTCTGAAACCATATCTATTAACAATTGCAGTCTTTCAGACTCTTTCGATATCCTCTCTTGCATCTGACTTACTACAATCCTAGCGTCGAACTCCGAACTGATTAGGAACATGCCTTTAGATCTCTTCGAACCGATAATAATACCGTTTTCCCGAAGAGGGCCGAGTACAGTGATCTGCCAATCTTCCTTGTTACGGATATCGTAACCGTTCTCTTGCAAATGGTCCACAATTCTTTGTGTAGCGATTGCATGGTCTACTCCAACTGCATGTTCGAGCATGAATCTGACCGTTTCAACCATTTCCGGGTTTTTTTTATGATTCGAAAGCGGCCCTTGATCCACTAGAAAGCTTTGAGCACGAGCGATGAACGGCATAGAGAGTAGTAATCCCAAGGGTATTTTATGTGTTTCGGATCATATTTTGATGAATGAGCCTAACTCATAGTTCTTCAATCCCACTGCGTGCTTAATTTTGGGATCAACAAATGTGAGCCTCTCCTTTTCTAACAAAACTCTTTCTTCAGCAATATTCGCATATTCACTATCAATTTCAAATCCAATGTAATTAACGCCGAGTTTCACACAGGCTACAGCGGTTGACCCAATTCCCATAAATGGATCAAGAACAAGATCTGTCTTTGCAACTCCATGATCCTTTATGCACATTTCAGGTAATTTAGTAGGGAATACTGCGGGGTGCGGTCTAGATTCCCGGATGGTTTCATACGGAATAAACCATGTGTTACCCCGGTCACGTGAATCGGTTTTATTTGCAGACTTCCATCTTCGAATGTTTGCTTTATCTTGATATGGGACTCCTATCGCTGTTTTATCGAGACCGACATCTCCCTTTTTGGTAAAATGAAAGATATATTCATGACAATCGTGGTGGAACCTTAAACTGTTAATTGGCTTATAATGTCCAACAGCAATATCTTCAGAGATATTCGAAGACTGTCCAATATCTTCATGTGAAATTGCGATAGATTTTATCCAATGTATTGTATTTTGCAATACGAAATGTTTACGAATCGTTTGGGCAATATCAAGAGGAATCCAAGGATCTTTTAATGAGCCTCCGACATTTAGAAAGAACGATCCATCATCTTTTAGGACCTTTTTACATAGAATAGCGACTTGCTCTATCCAATCTAAATAAGCATCACGTGGCCGATTGTCATCATACTGGTTGTAATCAATTCCTAAGTTATACGGGGGTGAGGTAACGATAACGTCCACCTCTTGCGGATTCATGTAGGATAATCCATCAATGCAATCAACGTCATATATCCGGTTGTACTCGAAATTAAAAGTCACCCTCTCCACCCCCATCGTTTCTTCTGGAGGGAATTACACTAGCCTTAAGATCTTTATTGCAGGGATCAAAAATCCAAGTTACCGAACTCCCCGCTCGTAGGCCAAAGTATTCGCATAACTCTTTTGGTAAAGTTGTCCTTAATGCGTTGCTTTCATTGCGAATCCTACATATCTTTGTGCTTTTCACTTTGGTTGCGCTCATATAATCCCCAACTCGTTGACCAACTCGTAGGTCTATCGCATATTAGTTCTTGCGATATTCAAATATTATAAAAATAAAGATATTCTTGAAGGGAGCAAGATGGCACACACTGAAATTCGGCCATTCACACAGATTTTTCTGGTTTGCAGCCTTTCGCTACCGCCTCAAGCACGATCTCTTTCTGCTTCGGTGAATACTCACCAACAACCAAGAGTTCAGCGGTCATTCGCTCTCCTTTGTGTGATGTTTCCTCTATTGCTTCCGCGCCTAGGCAATACCCCCTCGGGCCTAGACCCCCGCACAGACTCTTAGGCATACCGAAAGTGTACGGACACATACGGACATGTACGGACAGGAGAAAAGAAATGAGTAAAACGGCGCGCTCGTCAAAATGTCCAATTCCCAAGCGAATTAAGAGAAAACTTCAGGTAACATTAGATCCAAATATCTATGATCGGATAAAGAATAGCGGCGTTAACGCTTCTCGATTGATGGATAAGGCAGTCTCCGCGTTGTTTTCCCACGTTGACCCCGTTTATCTCCTCGTTTCATCAAAAGAGGCTCAAAATCAGTGGGCCCGGAGGGATTTGAACCCACGACCGCCCGGTTATGAGCCGGGCGCTCTGACCGGACTAAGCTACGGGCCCCAAAACAACCGCTTAAGTACCAGGGATATGGAAGCGCCGCGTATTGCTGCGTTTTCCCGGATCCCGGGGATCTCCGGTGCATATAAACATCTCCCTTTTACGATAAATACGTTGTGCGGGCCGATCAGCGGCCTTCTGCGCCGGACTACACCACCTTCGCGCCCGGGTCGGCCTCCCGGATGACGCCGAGCACCTCCTGCCGCTTCTCGTCCACCAGGCTCGCTGTATCCGCTTCGAGGTTCAACCGCACCACCGGCTCGGTGTGGGAACGACGGATGTTGAACCACCACGCCGGATAGCCCACCGTCAGCCCGTCCAGGTAGTCGAGGTCAGCGTCCCCGTAGCGCGCCGCAAGCGCCGCAAGCACGATATCGGGTTCGCGCACCCGGAGGTTGATCTCCCCGGTCGAGGGGTAGCGGTCCAGCGGCCTGACGAGCTCGGAGAGGGGCCGGCCCCTGGCCGCGATGATGTTTGCCACCTGGACCAGCGTGAGGAGCCCGTTATCCGTAAACCCCATATCCCGGTAGTAGTAGTGCCCGGAGAGTTCCCCGGCGAATACCGCGTCCTCCTCTCGCATCCTGGTCTTGATGAAGGCATGGCCCACCCGGGACCGGACACCACGCCCTCCGGCCTGGGCGATCGCCTCCACCACGGCCCGGCTCGATCGCAGGTCGTAGAGGACGGTCGCTCCCGGGTTCCCTTCAAGCAGGAACTCCGCGATGAGCCCGGTCACCAGGTCCTCCCTGACCCGCTCGCCCCGCTCATCGATGAACCCGCACCGGTCCGCATCGCCGTCGAACGCGACCCCGAAGTCCGCGCCCTCCGCCACGACCCGGTCCTGGAGCTCGCGGGTGGTCGCGGGGTCGAGCGGGTTAGCGTGGTGGTGGGGGAACCTCCCGTCGGGCTCGAGGTACATCGGTATCAGCCGCCATGCCGGGACCCGCGCAAAGAGGCGAGGTATCTCCGGTCCGGCCATACCGTTTCCCGCGTCCACCACGATCCTGATCGGTTTTGGCGCCCGGACAAACCCGGCCACCTTTCCAATGTAGTCATCGAGCATATCGACCCGATAGTGGATTCCGGCGGCTGGCCACCTCGCCACCGGCTCCTCCCCGGTCATCGTCTCGAGGAGCGGCAGCCCCCGGTCGCCGGAGAGGGGGACTGCATCCCTGCCCGCAAGTTTGAGCCCGTTCATCTCCCCCGGGAGGTGGGAGGCCGTCACCATCGCCCCGCCGTCGAACTCCCCCATGATGATGGCATAGTTGAGGAGCGGCGTGCTCACCTCTCCGGCGTCAGCGACATCCGCCCCGGCCTCAACCGCGCCTTCGGCGAACGCACCGGCAAGTGACGCCGACGAGAGCCGCATATCCCGCCCGACGACGATCCGCTCCGCCCCGAGGAGACGGACGAACGCGTTGCCGATGTTCCGTGCCGTCGCCTCGCTCAGTTCGTCCGGGTAACGCCCCCTGATATCATATGCCTTGAAGATGCCTGCCATCCTCACCGCCCCCCAAGCGGCGACATCTGCCGCAGGCGCTCGATGACCCCGGGAAGGACCGAGAGGACGTAGTCGGCGTCGTCTTCGGTGTTCCCCGGCCCCAGGGTGAGCCGGAGCGACCCGTGGGCGTGCTCGGGCGGGAGACCGCAGGCGGTGAGGACGTGCGAGGGTTCAAGTGACGCCGAGGTGCAGGCGCTCCCGGTGGAGGCGGCAATCCCGAGGCTGTCGAGCAGGAGAAGGATCGATTCCCCCTCGACGTAGCGGAACGCGACGTTCACGTTGTTCGGGAGCCGCTCGGTCGGGTGGCCATTGAGCCTGGTATCCGGGATAGCATCGAGGATCCCCCGGATCATTCGATCCCGCATCGTGGCGATCCTGGCAGAACTCCGGGGCATCTCACCAACCGCGAGTTCGATCGCCCGGCCGAGCCCCACGATCCCGGGAACGTTCTCGGTCCCGGCCCGTCGGCCCCGCTCCTGCGCCCCGCCGTCCATGAACGTCGCGATCCTGGTCCCCCGCCTGATGTAGAGCGCTCCGATCCCCTTGGGGCCGCCGAACTTGTGGGCCGAGAGCGCGAGGAGGTCGGCTCCCATCGCATCCACGTCCACCGGGAAGGCCCCGATCGCCTGCACGGCGTCGGTGTGGAAGAGGACGCCGTGGTCGTGCGCGATCCGGCCGATCTCTGCGACTGGCTGGACGGTCCCGATCTCGTTGTTCGCTGCCATCACCGAGACGAGGATGGTCCGGTCGGTGACGGCATCCTCGACGGCGCCCGGGTTCACGCGCCCGAACTCGTCGACGGGCAGGTAGGTGACCCGGTAGCCCTGCTTCTCGAGCACCTCGCAGGGGTGGAGGACGGCGTGGTGCTCGATTGCAGAGGTGATGATGTGGTCCCCGCGCTTCCGGAGGGCCGCTGCCACCCCCTTGACAGCCCAGTTGTCGGACTCCGTGCCGCCCGAGGTGAAGAAGACCTCCTCCGGCCGGCCCCCGATCGCCGCCGCCACCCGCCCCCTGGCCTCTTCCACCGCCTCCTTCGCCTCACGGGCGAGGGCGTAGAGCGAGGAGGGGTTCCCGAACCGTTCCGAGAAGTAGGGGAGCATCGCCTCGACGACCTCCGGCCGCACCGGCGTCGTCGCCGCATGGTCCATGTAGACCGTTCGCCTCTGCTCCATCCCGGTCACTTCACCATCGTCGGCTGGAATCCGCGCATCGTCTCCGCCATCTCGCCAAGGCGCCGGTCCACAAGGTAGTTCACCGTCCCCTCCTCGTAGGTCCCATCTTCCCGGCGAGTGCCCGCCGGGACACCAGTGAGGATCTCGATCCCCTCATCGATCGTCCGCACCGGGTAGATCCGGAACTTCCCGGCCTTCGCGGCCTCGACGACCTCCTCCTTGAGCATCAGGTTCTGGACGTTGCTTGCCGGTATCAGCACTCCCTGGTTGCCGTTGAGCCCTTTCGCCTTGCAGACCTCATAGAATCCCTCCAGTTTCTCGTTGACGCCCCCGATCGCCTGGACCTCGCCCTTCTGGTTCACCGAGCCGGTGACGGCGAGGTACTGTTTTAAGGGGAGACCCGAGAGCGCCGAGAGGAGGGCGTAGAGTTCGGTGCTCGACGCGGAATCGCCCTCGATCCCCTCGTAACTCTGCTCGAAGACGAGCCTCGCTGAGAGGGAGAGCGGTTTGTCGCGCGCGTAGTTGTTGTTGAGGTAGCCGTTGATGATCAGGACACCTTTTGTGTGGATCGGCCCGCCGAGCGCCGCCTCCCGCTCGATATCCACGATCCCCTCGCGCCCGACCCCGATGCTCGCGGTCACCTTCGACGGCCGGCCGAAGGCGAAGTCACCAAGACCAATAACCGAGAGGCCGTTCACCTGGCCGACCTTCTCCCCCTCGGCCTCGATGAGGAAGATCCCCCGCCTGATGTACTCCTCGATCTTTTGCTGGATCAGGTTCGAGCGGTAGATCTTCTCCTCGATCGCCTTCGTGACATGTTGCTTCGCGATCTGCTCCGCCCCTTCCTGCACAGCGTAGAAGTTCGCCTCCCTGATGAGGTCTGCAATGGCGGCGAACCGGGTCGAGAGTTTCTGCTGATCCTCGGCGAGCCTTGACCCATACTCGATCACCCGGGCGATCGCGTCCCGGTCGAGGTGCCGGAGGTTTTCCTCCCTGATGAGGTTGCACATGAAGTCGGCGTACTTCCCGGCATTCTCGTTGTTCCTCTCCATCACGATATCAAAGTCGGCCTTGACCTTGAAGAGCTCCTTGAAGTCGGGGTCCAGCCGGTAGAGGAGCTGGTAGAGCATCGGTGTCCCGATGAGGGTCACCTTGATATCGAGGGCGATGGCCTCGGGCTTGATGGTCTTTGCCGTGACGAACCCCATCCGCTCTCCCGGTTCCTCGATGACGGCTTTCCCGGTCTTCAAGGCCGTCTTGAGCCCGTCCCAGGAGAAGGGGTTTCGCAGGAGATCTTCGACGCTGAGGACGAGGTAGCCTCCGTTGGCCATATGCAGCGATCCCGGCCTGATCATCGTGAAATCGGTCGTGAAGATCCCGAACTGGACCTCTTTCTCGATCTTCCCGAGGAGGTTTTGGAAGGTGGGGTTCTGCTCGACGATCACCGGGGCCCCTTTGATGTCGGCGTTGTCCACGACGACGTTCACGTCGTACTTCCGGAACGGGAGTTCCCGGATAAAGGCCTGGAACTGGGGCGGAACCTCCGGCTGCTCGGCGACCCCAAGGAAGGTCTGGAGGTTCTCGAGGATGTCGTTCTGGACGGCGTCGATGTACTCCGGGATCTCCGGGACGCCGGCGTAATTCTCCTTGAGTTCGGCGACGAGGTTTCCTATCGCGTAGAGGGCGATGTCGTGGTTCAGGTCCCTGACCGCCTCGGCACCCTGGCGCTCGATGTCCTGCACCTGCCGGAGCACGCTCCGAAGTTCGGTGTTGAGGGCGTCCCGCCGCCGCTGGACCTCAGCCCGCATCTCATCGGGAAGACTGATGAACTCCTCCTCGGGGATTGGTCTTCCGTTGATGACCGGGATGGTCAGGAGGCCGATGGGGCTCATCTGGATGACGAAACCTTGTTCCTGGGCGCGCTGGTTGATCCGGGCGACAAGATCGGTCCTTCGCCCCTGGAGTGTCTTGAGGGTCTCGTCACGGCGTTTGGCGTACTCTTCGCTCTCAAACGCTCTCGGGAGCGCCCGACGTGCCTCTTCGATGAACCGTTTCATATCCTCTCTGAACCGGACGCCCCTCCCCGCCGGGAGGGCGATGGCGTCTGGTTCGTACTGGTTCTCGAAATTGTGGACATAGACCCAGTCGCTCGCCCGGGGTTTGGCCTTCGCGAGCTCGTCAAGGAAACTCCGGACGGCGGTCATCCGCCCGGTGCCCTGGGCGCCCGCGGTGTAGACGTTGAACCCCGATTCACGGATCTCAAGGCCGAACCGCAACGCCCGGAGCGCCCGTTCCTGACCTATGATCTCCTCCATCGGCCGCATCTCTTCGGTGCTGGCGCACTGCACCTTTTCCGGCTCGTAGACGTTCCGGTACTTCCTGATATCCAAAGGCTGAATCATCAGTTTCACCACAGCTCCTGGTCGCAGGTATACCGCAGGGTGTCGCCCGCCTTAAAAAAGGTACCCCGGGTGTCATGATGGATGGTTTTAACCCAATTCGCGCTTATGTGTAGTATGTTTGCGTGCGGTCTACCCTGCATAAGGCCGCGAGAAACAGGTGTCCCTATGAGAATTGCAATTGCACAGGACGGAAACCAGGTGTCCGGGCACTTCGGGCACTGCGAAGGGTATGCGATCTTTGATGTCGAGGGTTCGATCATCTACCGGAGAGACGACCTCCCGAACCCCGGCCACGAACCCGGACGTCTCCCGGTCTTCCTTGCGGAGCACAAGATCGACCTGATCATCGCCGGTGGGATGGGGCCGCGGGCCGTCGACCTCTTCCATCAGAACGGGATTGAGGTGCTCCTCGGTATCAGTGGGAATGTTGATTATGTAGCACAGGACTATATTGCCGGCCGCCTCTCGCCGGGTGAGAGTTCCTGCCACCACGAAGACGGCGGGGAGTGCGGCGGGCATTGAGCGGGTGCATCTACCCATAGGATTATGCCCATATGAGTAATAATTCCGAGTGGAGTGTATCAGTATGATAGTCTGCATCACAGCACGTGCCTCTGGCACGGACGCCCCGGCCGAACAGCGGTTCGCCCGGGCACCTTACTTTGTCTTCGTCGATACGGAGACGGGGAAGTCTGAATCGGTTGAGAATCCCCTCATTGATGCTGCCGGCGGGGTCGGGCCCCGGGCGGTCCAGATGCTCTCGGAGCATGGCGCAACGGTCCTCATCACCGGGCAGGTTGGTGGAAACGCCGCCCGTGCGCTTGAGGCGGGCGGGATTAAGGTTTATGCCTACCGCGGGAGCGGCAGCGTTGCCGATGCCCTCGCGGCGTATACCGCCGGGAACCTGCAGCCGATCCCCCTCGCCTGAAGCGGGGTCCGGCATGAGAATCGCTATTGCAAGCGGCAAGGGCGGCACCGGGAAGAGCACGGTGGCGGCAAACCTCGCCTGGGCGCTCGCCCGCTCCAGGGACGTCGCGCTCGTCGACTGCGACGTCGAGGAGCCGAACCTCCACCTCTTCTTCCCGGCCCCGGCGACGGAGATGCCGGTGACGACCCCGGTCCCGGAGATCGACGCCGAGCGCTGCACTCTCTGCGGAGAATGCGGGAAGTTCTGCCGGTTCGGGGCGCTTGCGGTGCTGAAGGACAGTGTCCTCACCTTCCCGCACCTCTGCCACTCCTGCGGCGGGTGTACCCTCGTCTGCCCGCAGGGGGCTGTCCGGGAAGTCCCGCGCACCATCGGCCGGGTCACCTGTTCCCGCCCGCTGCCCCGCCTCACCCTGATCAGCGGGATCCTGAACGAGGGTGAGGTGCAGGCCCCGGCGGTCATCAGGGCGGCAAAGACGCTCGCGGAGGGGCACCCGCTCACCCTCTACGACGCCTCCCCCGGGATCGCCTGCCCGGTCATCGAGACCCTCGAGGGGAGCGATGCCTGTATCCTGGTCACGGAGTCGACACCGTTCGGGCTGCACGATCTCCGTCTTGCGGTGGAGGTGGCTGAGACGCTCGGCATCAGTGCCGGCGTCGTGATCAACCGGAGCGACGGGCAGGACGAGGCGACTGTTGCGTTCTGCCGGGAACATGGGCTTCCGGTTCTGATGACCATCCCGTTCTCCCGGGAGATCGCCGCCGTCCAGAACCGGGGCGGGCTCATCGCCGCGCTCCTCCCCGGGTGGGAGGAGCGGTTCTCCGGTCTCTTCGAAGCGGTTCCGGGGGTGAGCCCATGATCCGGCTCGCGGTCGTGAGCGGCAAGGGCGGCACCGGGAAGACGATGGTGGCGGCGGCGCTCGCCGATATCAGCGGGGTGCCGCAGGTCCTTGCCGACTGCGACGTGGACGCCGCAAACCTGGCTCTCCTCCTCGCGCCCCGGCGGCTCACCACTGAGGAGTTCCGTGGGATGGAGGTGGCCCGGATCGATCCGGACCTCTGCCGCGACTGCGGGATCTGCGCGGACCGCTGCCGGTTCGGGGCGATCGTTCGACGGGACGATGCCTGGACGGTGGAGCCCCTCCACTGCGAGGGCTGCGGTGTCTGTGCCTACGTCTGTCCCATGGGGGCGGTCCGGATGGAGCCGCACGTCTGCGGAGAGATCTACACCTCGGTGACTGATCGTGGGAATCTTGCCCATGCCCGGCTCTTCCCAGGTTCCGGGAACTCTGGGCTGCTCGTCACCGAGGTGAAGAAACGGGCCGTGGCCCTCTCGGAGGGTGCCGACCTGATGCTTGCCGACGGCCCCCCGGGGATCGGCTGCCCGCTGATCGCGACGGTCAGCGGGATGCATGCGGTCCTCGTCGTGACGGAACCGGGCATCTCGGCGCTCCATGACCTCGCGCGACTGGTGACGGTCTGCCGGCGGTTCGGTGTCCGGATATTTGTCGTGATCAACCGGTTTGACCTTGCGGAGGATATCTGCAGAGAGATCGAGGACTACTGCGCGAAGGAGAACCTCACCGTGGCAGGAAAGATCCCGTTCGACCCGGCGGTTGTTGCGGCAGTCCGGGAGGGGCGGCCTGTGACCCGGGGCGATTCTCCGGCCGCGGAGGCGCTCCGGGAGATCCGGGAGAGCCTCTTCTCCGGGCTCGGGCTCATCTGAGCCCGCGCCCCCGTGCTCTTAAACCGCTCCGCTCCGGGAAGACGAATCGTGATTACCGGGAGTCCCGGCGGGAGGGCATCGTGCCCGTTTTCGCGAAAAAAGGGTTTTTATCGGTTTAGAACCGGGGTTTTCTGTGTTTGGGGAGGCAGTCCTGACAGTAAACAGGTCTGCCTTCGGTCGGCTTGAAGGGCACTTCGCACTCTTTTCCGCAGTCCGAACAAATAGTCTTCGTCATTTCACGGGGCCCGCCGTAACTCCTCGAACCGCCGAAATTTCTGTTGCCTCTGTTATAATCCATTGGATTGCTCATGCAGATAGAACACTGCCTGTAGAGTTACGGGGGTATAGTATATAAGATGATTCACCCGCGGGGATGTGGGTGTTCCGGGGTTGCTCCTGCTCCTGGGGGGCGGGCCCTGAGGGTTATCGGGCGCAGGACGGCACCTCCCATCAATCCCCTCATCACGGTCTTTTTTTGGTTTGCAGCTCAATGTATAGGGAGATGAAGACCCAGATCGAAGAGGCCCGGGAGGGAACAATAACCCCCCGGATGGAAGCGGTCGCAGCAGCTGAAGGGATCGAGGCCGAAGACCTCCGCTACTCCGTCGCCGTCGGCGAAGCAGTCATTATGACACGAGGAAGATGCTCGGTCGGCATTGGTCACGGTATGCGGACGAAGGTCAATGTCAACCTCGGGACCTCAACCTCCCGGGTTCACCCCGAAGAGGAGGTCGAGAAGGCCAGGATCGCCGCGCTGCACGGCGCTGACACCATCACCGACCTCTCAACCGGGGGCGACATCACAGCGATCCGGCAGGATATCTTTGCCGCCACCACCCTCCCGGTGACCACGGTGCCGATCTACCAGACCGCTGCGGAGATCGGGGTCGGTGATATGACCGCGGAGGATATCCTTGCCACCCTCAGGCACCAGGCCGAGGAGGGGGTCTCCTCGTTCGTCCTCCATGTCGTCAGCAGGGAGATGATCGACGCCGCCTGGGACGGGGAGCGGATCATGGGGGTTGTCTCGAAGGGTGGGTCGATGACCGCCGCCTACATGCTCACCCACGACGCCGAGAACCCCTTCGTCGAGCACTTTGACGAGGTCCTCGCCATCCTCAGGGAGCATGATATCGTCCTCTCCCTCGGCAACACGATGCGGAGCGGGTGCATCCACGACGAGATGGACGAGGCCCAGAAGGGGGAGATGCGCCAGAACGCGCGGCTTGCTGCC
This sequence comes from Methanoculleus sp. UBA413, assembly GCF_002502935.1. NCBI lineage: Archaea > Methanobacteriati > Methanobacteriota > Methanomicrobia > Methanomicrobiales > Methanomicrobiaceae > Methanoculleus > Methanoculleus sp. UBA413. The sequence goes on along the minus strand of NZ_DAQR01000015.1, from coordinate 14,217 downwards.
TACGCTCATGAACATGGCGTCCAGACGATCGTCGAGGGGCTCGGCGGCCATGTCAGGGCCGACCGGATCCCGGTCTACCTCCGGCGTTACCGGGAGCACTCCCCTGCGCCGCTGTTTGTCGCCGGCCCCCTTCCAACCGATACCGCTGTCGGGTATGACCACATCGCCGGGTGTGTCGGCGCAAGCATCGCGAGCGGCGCAGGCGCTGATTACCTCTGCTACCTCACCCCGGCCGAGCACCTCAGCCTCCCGACCCCCGACCAGGTCAGGGCGGGGCTCATCGCCTTTCGGATCGCGGCCCACATCGGCGACTCGATCAAGTACGGCATGGACGACGAGGATCTCGCCCTCGCCCGTTCCCGCTCCCGCCTCGACTGGGAAGGGCAGGTCGTCCATGCCATCGACCCTGAGACCGCACGGGCTCTCGCTCCCGAACCGGGACCGTGCACGATGTGCGGCGATTTCTGTGCGGTGGCCATGATGAAGTGGCTCAGGGAGCAGAGGTAAAGGGGATATCCCCGGTTCTCATCCTCCAGCCGGATAACGAGTTCCACGTTGTGTGCCGGGGTCGGCGAAGGCTGGTCCCGGAAGCGCAGTGGCCATTAACGTTGCCTGCCACTTGCGACCGGAGTTAATCTTCCGTTTCTCTCCTGGCGAGGATTGCGCGAAGACTGGACTGGAGGTCGGGGAGCTGCCGGGTGATGATGAACCAGACTGTCTCGAGGTCGACACCGAAATTGTGGTGAATGACAATATTTCTGACTCCCACAATTTTCCTCCAGGGGATTTGGGGGTACCTCTCCCGAACCGGCCCGGGCACCTGTCCGCATGCCTCCCCGATGATCTCGAGGTTACGTATCACTGCATCGATGGTTTTCTGGTCCCGGAAGAAGTCCTCCTTTGAGTATCCTCTGGTATATTCCCTGATGCGGCCGATGGCCTCCAGAACATCTTCAAAGAGGAGGGTTTCGTCGCGCTTAGACATACACCGCGTCCTCCTCGATGGCACGGAAAAGCCCCGGTCGCCTGGCGACCCCTCCCTTCAGGGCGAGGTCCACGGAGACGCCGAGCATCCTTTCCAGGTCCTCTTTGAGGTCCACGACATCCCACCCGAGGGGTCTGTCGAGATCGACCAGGATGTCCAGATCACTCTCCGGACCCTGCTCGCCTCAAGCGTAGGAACCGAAGATGCCGATCTCGCGGACATGATACCTTTGCTCAAGGTAGGGTTTTGCCTTCCTCAAAGCGACAATGATTGACCGTACGGTCCAGTGCGGGGGGATATCCTCGGGCCTTCGCGGCACTTCCAAACGCCTCCTTTGAATGGTATGTGGGTGGAAGAATTGTTTATTGGTTTCCCCCACGCTGTGCCTATGAGGGATCCCCAAGGTTTATAGATCTGCAGGCCAGTCTCTGGACTGGTGAATGATGATGGACATCTCCCGTCTGAAGTACAGGGTCGAGGTTCTCGGCGACAATGGTGACATCAAGCGCTATGGCCCGTTCAACGAGCAGAAAGCACGGGAATTCTTTGAGGTCGAGGAGAGTTTCGGCGGGACTGCCCGGATTGTGCGGCTGGAGGAGGAGGGTATCCAGCAGAGGTGGGAGGTTCTCACCGAGTGCGGGGACTGGGACCGCTACGAGAGGGGGCATCGTGAGAAGAAGAAGGTGGAGGTGCCCCTGCAGTGAAGGGGTCTTGATCGGAGATCCCGCTCACCGTCGCGGTCTCAGCCCCGCGGCCGCAAAGACCTTATCCTCTCCAACCCGCCCCATCAGTTCCCCGAGCCTCTCGCCCGGTTGTGCGTTCTCCCTGAAGTAGTCGAGCAGCCTCCCGACGATCCCCGGGACCTCATCTTCGGTGACCAGCCCTTCTGCCTCAGTCCCGACCTGGAGAACCCGGCCCGACCTCCCGCCGATGGAGAGGCACAGCCCCTCCGCCGCGACGCCGATCGCCCCCTTCGGGCAGACTGCGATACAGTCGCCGCACCCGACGCAGTCCTCTCCTGAGAAGCTGACTCTGTCATCAGCGACCCTGATCGCCCCCTCCCGGCAGACCTTCTCGCACGCCCCGCAGCCCTCGCAGTCCCCGGCATGGAACGCCGGGAACCTCCGGCCCGCAATCCCGATATCATTGAGCTGGACCCTTGCGCAGTTGTTCGGGCACCCCGCGATCGAGATCTTCAGTTTCCTCGGGAGAACGCATCCCCCGTACCGCTCCTCGATGGCCCGGGCAAGCCCCTGCGTGTCGCAGCACCCGTGCCTGCAGACCGTGCCCTTGCAGGCGACGACCGACCGGAGCGTGGCCCCGGTGCTCCCGGGCTCGATCCCCGCCTCCCGGAGCCTCTCCGCGACCTCCTCAGCGTCCCTGCGGTCGACGAAGGGGATCTCCACGTTGAGCCGGGCCGTCATGGCGACCTCCCCGTTCCCGAACTCCTCTGCAATCCGGGCCACTGCCGCCATCTGCGATGCGGTCATCACGCCGGCGGGTATCCGCCCCCGCACGGCGACCTT
>NZ_DAQR01000015.1:7060-11449 GCF_002502935.1 Methanoculleus sp. UBA413 | reverse complement strand
TGGTTCCTGCCTTAGGATATGGGAAGAATCAGTGTTAAACCACCCGCTGCCCGGGAGAGAACAAAAACCGCATATACCCTCCCCCTGATATCAGGGTGTGGACCCCATCCTGCAGGCGTGCTACGTCCTGCTCTGGGCCGGCCTCCTGAAAGGACTCCAGATGGCCCTCTGGCCCCGCCTCCGCCCCGCGCTCGGGGAGTACGCCTACCCGGCGGCATACCCGGCCTCCCTCCTCCTCTTCGCCCTCGCGACCTGGTACTGCGGCCTCCTCCGCGTCCCGGTCGCCCTCGCCCTCCTGGTCTTCGTCGCCCTCGGGATCTGGGGCCTCCGGCGGGGCGACTACCAGCTCGCGGAACTCCGGGGGCTTCTCGCCTGGGACGCAGTCTTCCTGGTTGGATTTTTATTCGCGCTCTCTGTCAGGTTCGTAAACCCGCCCATCAACTACTTCAGCGAGCAGTACATGAACCACGCCTTCCTCGCGGCCATCATGAGGAACCCGGTGGTGCCGCCGCTCGACCCCTGGTTTGCGGGCGGGCACCTCACCGTCTACTACTACCTCGGCCACTGGCTGATGGGCTGTCTTGGGATCGTCACCGGCGTTCCTTCGGAGGTGGCGTTCAACCTCATCCCGGCTACGGTCTACGGAATGTCGTTCTTGATGCTCTACGCCACAGGAAGCCTGCTCCTCAGGCGGTGGCGATGGCTCCCGATCGCGGTCCTCCTCCTCGTCCCGCCCTCGGTCCCCTGGTTCCTCGCCACCGGCTGGAACCTCTACGGGGCGTTCCAGGAGACCAACTGGATCATCCCCGGGGCCAGGTTCGAGTTCCCGCTCTTCTCCCTCTTCCTCGGAAACGCCCACGCGTTCGAGATGGCCGCGTTCAACCAGTTCCTCCTCATCTTCCTCCTCGGGTTTGCGTGGCTGCGGTGGGGCGGGCTTGATGCCCCAGGGCGTTGGGGGCTTGCCCTCTTCATCGCGGTGAGCATCGGGTCGATGCCGCTCCTGAGTTCCTGGGACGCCCTTGTCTACGGCCCGGCCGTCACCGTCTTCCTCCTCCTTCTCTGGGCAAGGGAGCGGGAGAGCGTTTCCCGGGCGGCAGTCGTAGCGGTCCCCGCGGTCGCCTTCCTCATCTACCTCCCCTACTACCTCCTCCTCGAACCTGCGGGCGTGGGCGGGACCGGCTGGGGATTTCCCCCCACCGACCCCCTCGTCTTTGTCGCGATCTGGGGCGGGTTCCTTGCCCTTCTCTATGCCGCAATCGCCCGGGATATCTGGAGATCCCCGGTCTACCTCGCCGTTGCCCTCCCGTTCATCGCCACCGGCTACGCCGCCCTCGGGATTGTCGTGGTGCCGCTTGCCTATCTGATCCTCCGGCGGGATCATTCATACCCGGACCTCCTCTGCATCGCGGGGCTCCTTGTGCTCGCCTTCTGCGACCTCTTCTACCTCCAGGAGATGCTTGGGGGCGACTACAGCCGGTTCAACACCATCTTCAAGTTCTACTTCGACGCCTGGGTCCTCCTCGGCACCGGCTCCCTGCTCCTCGCCGGGCGGTGGCTTGCAGCCCGGCAGCCGGTCCTCCCGGCATCGGTCCGGCGGGGAGCCGCGGTCGTCGCGGTGGCCGTGCTCCTCGTCGCCCCGTTCGCCCTCAACGTCGATATCGGGCGGGGCCTCCTCGGCATCGGCTATCCCCCGGCGGGCTACCATACCCTGGACGGGCTCGCCTACCTCGACGCCTCCCGGCCGGGGGAGGCAGCGGCGATCGACTACCTGCGCTCGCTCGAAGGCGACCACCGTATCGTGGAGGCAGAGAACGGGGACTACGGGTATTACTCCCGGGTATCGACGTTCACCGGCATCCCCACGATCCTCGGGCAGATCAGCCACGAACTGACGTGGCGGGGGAATGGGGCCTGGTACGCCGAACGGCCGGCAGACATCAGGGCGATCTACGAGAACCCTGAGGAGAGCCTCGCGCTTATGGCGAAGTACAACGCGACCCTCCTCTACGTGGGCGAGCCTGAGCGTGGCCGCTACAGCGTCAGGCTGCCTGACCGGGGGCTTACCCTCATCTACGATGAGGACGGGGTTCAGATCTATGAGCGGCTGCCGGCGGCGGCTTACCCGGGTCAGGAGAGGTAACCTATATATGTCCGGGGCAGGAGGGTGGGGCTCATGACGCCAGCAACCCTTCTGTTGAACGCCACCGTGGAGGTGCGAGTATGAACCCGAGGGTGACCACGACCCCATCCCGCGCCGCAGAGGGCCGGAGCGTGACCGTTGAGATCGCGGCCGAGAACATGGCCTTCGATACGGACACGATCACCGTCCCGGCGGGTGCGGAGGTGACCATGAACTTTGAGAACCGCGATGACGGCATCCCGCACAATGTCGCGGTCTACACAGACTCCTCCGCCAGCCGGGTGATATTCAGGGGTGAGATCATCACCGGTCCGGCAGAGGTCACCTACACCTTCACCGCGCCGGAGGAGCCCGGGACCTACTTCTTCAGGTGCGACGTGCACCCCTCCATGAACGGGGGGTTTGTCGTGGAGTAGAGGGGGCCCAAACCCCCTTATTTTTCCTGTTCGGTTTTTGTCCTGATGTGCAGGTCGTAGCTCCTCTGTATGCCGTACGCTACCGCGAAGAGTGCCGGGACGACCACATACATCGCCGCATCGTAGAGGTACCAGGGCAGGCCCAACCTCCCGATGATCGCGGCCGCCACCGCGAATGCGGGCATGTGGAAGAGGTATACCCCGTATGCGGCATACGAGACTGCCACAATCCCGGCTCCCCGTCCCTGGAACCCCGCTTCAACCCGGGAAAATGTGATGCCTGACCGCGCCGCGAGGATGCCTGCGATGAAGAAGATGTAGTACTGGAGGAGGCGGTCATCGACGATCCCGAGGAGGAGATGCAGGGCCGCGAGGAGGGCGAAGATGCCCCCGGATATGAGGATTATGTCCCTTGTCGTTCGTGAGAACATGATGATCGCCGGGTAGATGAGGTAGAGCACCACGATAAACCCGATAAACCAGAGCGTGAAGACTGGGTCTGTGAATGCCGGTGCGAACAGCACCTGCAGGCAGAGTGCGTTGATCAACCACCCGATGGGGGAGAGATCCAGCGAGGGGGAGAGCCGAAGGACCTGGAAGCAGATGAAGAACGTTGCCAGCGCGACGAGGTAGAGCGGGTAGATCCGGAGCACACGTTTCCTGTAGAACCGGGTGATGTCTTCCTGCGTTCTGATGACAGTGTTGTTTGCGTAGATCGTGTACCCGGATACAAACGTGAATCCGGCAAGCGCCAGGAACGAGAGGAGCGCGATGAGGTCGTGGTGGCCGGTGAAGGGGTGGTGCATGAGGTAGTTGTAGAGGTGGATGAAGATGATGAGCAGGATTGCAGCAGCCTTAACGCCGTCCAGAACGATTATCCGGTTCATGAGCCCCTCCCGATGATGGGGTCGCCGGATCAGAGGATGAGGCTTTCGATCCCGGGTCAGAGAACGGCGGCCGCGATGATCGCCACCGCATAGATGATCAGTGTTGCGTGGATGAGCGGGAGGGCCCGCATCGCCGCTCCGGCGAACACCAGGTAGTTTGCAACCCCGAGGAGGATGATCCCGGCGGCAAACCCGGCGAGTGCGACCGGCCCGAGGGCGATGCCGAGGATGAGCGCCAGAGCGCCGTGGACAACCGAGAAGGCGAGGACCCACCGTGCCGCTCCCCGCATGCCGTAGAGGACCGGGATCGTTGCCATCCCCCGGGCGCGGTCGTTTTCGATGTCGGCGATGTCGTTGACCGCGAGGTGCGCAAGCGCCCAGGGGTAGAAGAAGAGAAAGCAGAGGAGGGCGGTCGCGTCGGGGCTGCCGTAGACAAGATACCCGGCGACCGGAAAGAGCGCGAGGTCCGTCCTCCCGACAACCTGGGCGGCCGGGATGGTCTGGCGCCGCTTCTTTGTCTGGTAGAACCACTCGACCACGTAGGAGTAGCCCATGATCCCGAGGACGTAGAGGTTGTGGGGGGCGGGGAGGGTCGCGGCGAGCACGGCCACAGGCACGGCGAGGGCGAGGAAGACGACGAATGCTGCCCGGGGTGAGATCTTCCCTGCCGGTATCGGGCGCTCCCCGAACGGCCGCCAGTAGCGGGTGAGCGAGCCGTTGATCTCACGCCGGTCATACTCCCGGTCGATGTAGTCGTTCAAGACGAGCCCGGCCTCGAACCCGAGGAATCCGATGAGCGCCGCCCTTCCGACAAGCGCCCACGAAAACCCGCCGTAGTTCTGGAACGCAAGTGCAAGCCCCGAGCAGAAGAGCAGAGGCCAGACGAAGAAGAAATGGATGCGGGTCAGGTCGGCGAGCGCCGCAAGGGTCTCTCTCATGGTCGTTA
>NZ_DAQR01000015.1:0-6806 GCF_002502935.1 Methanoculleus sp. UBA413 | reverse complement strand
TGCAAATACTCCGCCGGGAACCGCGTTTGAGGACCTCCCCACCGACTGGCGCTGCCCGGTCTGCCTTGCCGAGAAGAGCAAGTTCTCCCTGTTTGCGTCGCCTCTCAGCAGGCTTGGGCTCTGATCCTTCACGTATACCCGTCCCCGTCATCTCTTGTAGGACCCGTAGCAGATCCGGCAGCGTTGTCCGGTTTGCTGCCCTCAGGGATGTGATCATGCAGATCCCTCCCGGATCTGCCCAACCTATATATGTTGCCGGGAGTATCTGCGCCCCCCCATGGGGGAGGTCAAACAACATGCAGAAGCACTGGCTGGTTATTGCGGCGGTTCTGGCAGCCTGCTGCATCGGGCTCGTCTCCGCCCAGACCGACGCGGGGACGAACGAGACAACAAACGCCTCAATCACGGTGACTGATCAGATGGTCGAGGGCGACGCGGTCGTCGGGAACGTCACGGTTGATGAGGTTGTGAGCAACGGCACCGGATGGATCGTCATCCACAACAACCTCTTCGGGCATCCCGGCGGGGTCATCGGATATACACCGGTTGAGTCCGGGACGAACCGGAACGTCACGGTCACCATCCATACCTTCGTCGCCACCGACACCCTCTTTGCCGTCCTGCACCACGATGCCGGGAAGGTGGGTGTCTTTGAGTACCCCATCCCCGACATCGAGCAGAAGGTGGAGGGCGAGATCGTGATCGTGCCTTTCAACGTCACGGCAGAGAACGCCACCCTGTTGAACCTGACTTCGCTCTGTCCGGGCAACAGCACCTGATGGAACGGTTGTCGGTTCTGACTCTACCTTTTTTTTCACCGTCTTTTGGGCCCCTCGGGATGAGCAGCGGCGCTTCGATCTCCGGTATGCCCCTCTCGCGCCACCAGATAGAACAGGCTAAGTGGGGGGAGAGCAGAGAATTGAGGGTTTGGAGAGTTCTCTACGGTGGATGTTCTCGTATATGCTGTGATTCTGCTCGTCTTTCTGAACGCCCTCTCGTTCTTCGCCTTCTTTCGCGACAAAGCGGCCGCACAGAAGGGTACATGGAGGACGCCGGAGAGGAGGCTCCTCTTCCTCGCTCTGCTCGGGCCGTTCGGTGCTCTGGGGGCGATGCGTGCCTTCCGGCATAAGACCCGGAAGACGAAGTTCTGGCTCGTCCCCATCTTCCTCTGCCTGCAGATCGGGCTCTTCGCCGCGCTCGTCCTGTTCCTCGTGTAATTTTCAGGGATTGCCTTAAAGGGAAAGTTAAAAACATTCCTTTGACCCAACCGTAGATCGTATGACATACGAATACGGCCCTCCCTCCTGCCCGATCGAAGAGACCCTCATGGCGATACAGGAAGGCCTCATGCGTGAGTACCGGGCGGAACTCCTGCCCGCCCACCGGCGGTCGTCCCGGAGGACGAGGAGACTCCGGCGGATACGCGGGTGGAGCAGGGAGACCGGCCGCCTGGTATCAGGGATCGGTCGGGTGAAGCGGGAGACGCTCCCTCGCATCGAGCGGGATACCGGGCACACTTTCCGGGACCAGGACGGGCTCCTCCGGATCCTGATGGATAACTCCACGAGACGGCTCTTTTTTGGGATACTCACCGGGTTCCCGGAAGATGCCCTCCCGGTCCCGGCGAAAGACCTTGATATGCTCGGGAGGTTCCCCGACGACGCCCGGGCCCTCGCCCTCATCGGCGACGTCACCCTGCGGCTGAAGGTCCTGCCCGGCCCGCATGCAGAGGTGGCAGGGCTTGCGGCCCTCTCTGACCGGTGGGAACTCCACGAGAGCAAACTCGGTCTCGAATGCCGTCACCGCCCGACCGGAGATGACCTCGCGCAGGAGAAGGAGACCCTCGCCGGGGCCGTCCTCGGCCTTCTCTACGTCGAGGGGGGCATCGATGCATTGCGGGCCGCGGTGCCGCTGCTCGCGTGCGGCCCGACTGGGTAGTGGCAGAGGAAAGGTATACATACCGGTTCCCCCTTTTCCGGAGCGGGAGACCGCTATGGATACCCGCGAACTCCTGCAGTTCATCAGGCTCGGGAGGTTCCGGTTCCTCCTCTCGGGGTTCATCCCGTTCTCTGCCGGAGCGCTGCTTGCGCTCCTCCTCGGGGCACGGTTCACCCCGGCACAGTTTCTCCTCGGGTATGCGGCCATGGCCGCGGCTCACCTCTCAGTCCACTACAGTAACGACTACTTTGACGCCGACGCCGACCGGTTCGTCGAACCGACGGCCATCTCCGGCGGGAGCGGGGTCCTCGTCGAGAACCCCGGTCTCAAACCCGCCGCGCTCCGGGCGGCCGTCGCCCTGATGTTTGTCTCGGTCCTGATCGGGTATCTCTTCGTCGCCGTCTACGCCTACCCTGCCATCTTCCTCGCCTTCGCCGTCGCAGGCAACCTCCTCGGGTGGTTCTACACGGCGCCGCCACTCGCGCTCGCGTACCGGAAACTCGGTGAGGTCACGAACATGATCACCTTCGGCCTCCTGATGCCGGGCGCAGGCTACTTCGTCGCAAAGGGGGCGCTCGACCTCACTTTCTTCGCTTTTGCGCTCCCGCTCCTTCTCTACGGGCTTATCTTCATCGTGAGCGTCGAGATCCCGGATATGGAGGGCGACATCGCCGGTGGGAAGCCGACGCTCGTCGCGCGACGGGGCCGCATCTACGGTTTTGGGCTCATCGCCGTCGCGGCGACGCTTGCGACCGCGACGCTCCTCCTCTTTGCGCATGGGGACATCTTCTCTCCCGTGGACTTCAGGCCCGTGGCGCTCGCATCCGCAATCCCGCTCGGGTTAGCGCTGTGGGGGTTCTCGAACCGGTGCGCGGAACGGGCGTGCGCCCTCCGCTACGCGACCGCGAACATCGCGGGCTACTTCCTCTTCCAGGGACTGGTCGTCCTCTACCTCATCCTGGTCGCCGTTGCGCCCTGACCGGGCCGCACCTCTACCGTCCGGTTGAACGGGACCTCGAAGGTCGCGATCCCGTAATCGAGGACCCCCGAGCCGTTCACCTGGAGCGTGACCGCCCCTTCCCGCAGGGCCAGGATGAGTGCCTGCACGAGCCGGAAGTTATCGACGGTCACCGGGACGGAGACTGAGGTGTTCCCGCGGGGCCGGACCTCAAACTCTCCCCGCTCCCCGTGCGCGAGGAAGACCGGCTGCCCGTCATCAAGAAAGAAGACGTCGAACGAGACCCGGGTCAGGGTGGCGCCGACGAGGTTTGGGTTATTGATGGTGAGGTGCAGGGAGAGGTCCATGCTCCCCAGCGTGACATTCTCGATCCCGACTCCGTCGACGGTGACGGTCGGCTCCTGGAGCCGGGGTGCCACGCACCCGGCGGTGCAGAGCAGGATAATGAGGATGATGGCAGCGCGCCACATGCCGGAACGGTGCACCTTCCCGGGATATAAGCGTACCCGGACCGGGGTATGAGCGCCTCATCCCGTCGCCGCGGAATCGTTACGCCTCCCCCGGCGGCCCCGCGTAGATGAGCACCGGCTCGACGGGGACGTACTTCCTGACCCGGACGTTGTCTGCGTAGAAGTGGTGCGGCTCCCCCGAGGACCATGCTGAAGACCCTATCAGCGCAAAATCCGTAAAGACCGTCTCGTTCGGGGCGAGTGATCCGTCGGCAAACCGCGGCGTTCTGTCCCCGAGATACTCGCCGTCAACCCAGGCGTGTTCGGTGGCGTTTGGCGTATCCATGACGATTTTTACGTGGTACCAGGTATCGGTCTCAGCCCGGAGGTCGGCAGAGAAGTTCCGGTGAGCGCCGTCGTAGTACTGCACGGAACCGTTCCTGAGATGGAGGGCGTAGATCCGGTTGGTCCCGTTCCAGAGCTGGATGTAGCCTGAACCGCACCACCGCCCGAACTCGCTGACCCGGAAGTCCCCCTCGATGACCAGCGGGCCTGCGGAGATGTTTGCAAGGCAGATCCGGTTGCTCGCGAGGTGCCTGAGGTCGGGCTCCGAGACGTTGATGTCGCCTGCGTATGCGCCGTCGCGGACGACGGCCGACTGGACAGCGGCGTTCGAGCCGTAGAACGACCACCGCGAGAGGTTGCCGCGCTCGTAATCCTCAAAGAAGGTGAAGACAGCGTCGGGGTCACTAGCGTCCCGGGCCTCCAGGTCGCCGTAGAGCATGGTTAACTCCCGCGTATTCGCGGGAAGGGCGAGCCAGATGTGGGCGTGGGAGTTGTTCGTGACGTTTTCCGTCCAGTGCGGGATGGCTGTCCTGTTCCCGTCCACGAACCTGATATCGGCAAAGTCCGGGCGCATCCCCGGGAGATACGTCGCGTTGAAGAAGACCTCGAGCGCATCGGTCCCGGAGGGGTTGCTGACCGAGACCGCCTGCCGGCCGGGGCTGGAGACATCCAGAATCGTGGCTGATGCAGGGGCGATGAGGAGCGCGAGCAGCGCCCCTCCGACGAGAAGTATTCTGGTGGTATCCATGGTATCGCCCCTTCCAGGAACCCCGGCCCGTATATGGATATCGGCCCGCCGCACCCCAATGCTGATGCTCACCCGGGAAGCACGGGTATACGGACGATTGCCGTGAACGACGCCATCACCATCGCGATCATCGGGGGAGGGCCTGCCGGACTCTTCTGCGCCCTGCAGGCGGCAGGAGAAGGGAGGAGGGTGGTCCTCTTTGAGAAGAAACCCGCCCCGGGCAGAAAGCTCCTCCTTGCAGGGTCGGGGCAGTGCAACATCACCCACGATGAGGAGATCTCCGGGTTCCTCTCCCACTACGGTGACCACGGGGCGTTCCTCAGGCCCGCGCTCATGAACTTCACGAACCGGGACCTCATCGACTTCTTCGCCGCCCGCGGACTGGCGCTGAAGGCCGAACCCGGCGGGAAGGTCTTCCCGGAGACCCGGAGGTCAGCCGACGTCCTCGCCGTCCTCCTTGCTGAGTGCGCCCGCCGGGGGGTGGATATCCAGTGCGGTGAGGCCGTGCTGGGCGTCGAGCGGGACGCGGACGGGTTCCTCGTCAGGTCGGAGATGGCGGTCTTGCGGGCCGACGTGCTTGTCATAGCCACCGGTGGGGCCTCCTACCCCGCCACCGGCTCGGCCGGGGACGGCTACGCCTTCGCCCGGGCTCTCGGGCAGCCGGTCACCGAGGTTGCCCCGGCGCTTGCCCCGGTGTATGTCAGGGACTACCCGTTCGCTGACCTTGCGGGGATATCCTTCGAGAACCTCGCGATCACAGTCTACCGGGACGGGAAGCGGGTCCACCGACATACCGGGGACCTCCTCCTGACCCACACCGGGCTCTCGGGCCCGGGCATACTCGACGCCTCGCGCTACATTCTTCCCCGGGACGTGCTCAGGGTCGCGTTCCTCCCGGAGGCGAACACTGAGGCGGTGCGCAAGCAGGTCGCAGGCGCGCTCATGGCGGGCGGAGTTCGCCAGGTGAAGACTGTCCTAGGCGACCTCGGCCTCCCGGAGCGGTTTGTCCGGCGGCTCCTTGACCTTGCGGGCATCTCACCGGGAGAGACCTGTGCGCACCTCGGAAAGAAGGCCCGAAACGCCATCGCGGCATCCGTTGCAGAGTTCCCGTTCACCGTGGAGAGGCTCGGGGGGTTTGGTGAGGCGATGGTGACAAGAGGCGGGGTCGCTCTCGATGGGGTCAACCCAAAGACGATGGAGTCACGGACCGTCCCGAACCTCTACTGCATCGGTGAGGTGCTCGATATCGACGGCGATACCGGGGGCTACAACCTCCAGGCCGCGTTCTCCACCGCGGCCCTCGCCGCACGTGAGATAACCCGTACGCCCTGACCCTCCGGGCACGGGTTCCAGGACTTTTTTTCCGGCCACTGGCGAGGCCAACTCTTCTGAAGATGCGCTTTTCCCGGCAGGGTCTGTTCAAACAGTATAAAACGAAGATCTGCTATATAAATACCCTGAATAAAATAGAAATTCTGTTATACCCGAACCAGCATTAAATGTTATTGAGATAATAACGTGGTTTGGAGTATTATTCACGTCATTCTTCTTCTCTCCGTCCTGGTTCCGCAGGGACACCTCGTCTGTGATCATGGATGGGATGATGCCGCGGTCAGCGCCCATGAACCCGTCTCTCTCGACGATATCGCCGGATTCTCAGGACCGCCGGAGACCTGCGATACGGAATCCTCCTCCGATATCCTCCTCACCAGGGTGGAACGGGCGACGTATGCCTGCGTCGACGGCACTCCCCGCCTCTTTCCGGTGGGTCTCAACGCCACCCTCGCCCGCGGGGTGGGCGACTGCACCGACCTTGCGCTTCTCAGGGTCGAGGTCCTGCGCCGGAACGGGATACCGGCCCGGCCGGTCCACGGCCTCATGGTCTGGGATGCGGATGCGTTCCGGACCGATGCGCTCCACGTGGAGGTCTTCGGGAGGGGCGTTGCCGTCCACGACTGGGTCGAACTCGATGACGGCCGGACGATGGGCGCCTACGAAGGGTGGTCCGGGATACGGTGCGTAAAGACCGGGAACGGCGTCTGCTTCCAGCCGGTCTTCGAGACTCTGGGCTACCTCTAGTGGAGTATTTCAACTAACATTTCCCGTGAAGATATCCCCGGTTTGGCGTCGTGCCCCGGGCATGGCTTCCGTACGGGGGGAGGGGGCGAGCCCCATTGGCGTTAACGTTTGGTATGGAGACTCGTGAGGATACCGTCCAATTCAGGAGATGAGGGTCGGTTTCGGGCACCATTGGCCGGTCTGCGGTCAATCGTCCATCACCTTGGAAAACGGTCGTGATTCTTGTCGGGGGGCAATCAGCGAGAGCCCAACCGGTTCGCACCAGAAGTTCATCGTGCCCGGGCAGGGT
>NZ_DAQR01000099.1:0-13127 GCF_002502935.1 Methanoculleus sp. UBA413 | reverse complement strand
CTGGTGTAGTAGTCCCGATCGCTGCGCCGCCCGTCACAGCCCGCCATCACGATAAACCGCCTGATAGCGCCGGACTTCACCGCGTCGACGACCGCGTCAGCGATGGCAAGGACCGGGGCGTGGGCGCATCCGGTGACCAGGTCGCCGCGGGAGAGATCCTCCGGGGGCTTGCACCGCTTCGCATGCTCGATCAGGGCAGAGAAGTCCTTCTTCCCATCCGAGGAGGTCCCGATGTGCTTGAGTCCCGGGTAGCCTACGAGCCCGGTGGTGTAGACCCGGTCGCGGTAGGAGTCCTTCGGGGGGACAAGACAGTTCGTGGTGACGAGGACCGGGCCGTTGAACCGCTCAAACTCCTCCCGCTGGAAGGGCCAGGAGCCGCCGTAGTTCCCGACCAGGTGCTCGTACTCCCGGAGACCAGGGTAGGCGTGCGCCGGGAGCATCTCGCCGTGGGTGTAGACATGCACACCCGTCCCCGCGGTCTGCTCAAGGAGGTCGGCAAGGTCTTTGAGGTCGTGGCCGGTGACGAGGATGCCCGGGCGCGTGCCCGCCGCGGTGCTGACCGTCGTGATCTCGGGCGTCCCGTAGGTGGCGGTATTCGCCGCATCAAGGAGGGCGAGGGTCTTCACGCCAACTTCGCCGCGCTTGACCAGGCATGCATTATATATACTCCAGTCGCGAGTATCAGGGTACGGGCGTCCCCAACGTTCGTTTCTTGGCATGAACGGGCGGAAGGGACGTCCGGCACCTTTTCTGTTTGGGTCGAAAAATTAGAGTTATGCAACACAGCACATACCTCCACATTGATGACTGACTTCGCGAGGGTTGTGAGAAAAATACCCATCCAGAACTCTTACTATGGAAAGTCAGTGCATCTTGGTAGAGATGTTTTTGGGTCGGTTCTCAGAGTTTCCGTTACGGTCCGTGACGAGATATACACTTGGACGAAAGCAGATGTCCTACAAAAGAGGCGCTAAGATTCTATTCCCTACATTAACTTTGTTGAGATCTACTATCCAATCTCCCTCCCTTATTTCAGAGCAATCGTGTGTGGCTATGATGATTATTTTTCCTGATGACAGCTCTCTGAGAACATTATATATACAGTCCCTTGACTCCTTATCTATCGGGCTTGTAACCTCATCTAGAAGGATTATGGGAGAATCCTTTAGGATTGCCCGTGCCAGAGATATCTTTTGTCTTTCTCCTCCAGAAAGCGCCAAACCATCTTCACCAACGAGTGAGTTATAGCCATTTGGCAATCTAACTATGAAATCGTGAATCTTTGCTTTTTTAGCAGCATTGACTACAGCATCTTCAGACGCGCTTAAGTTCCCTAGAAGGATATTCTCATAAATGCTGGAATCAATTAACTGAATATTTTGTGATAGCAAGGCGATGTTTCTCCTCAAGGATGGTAAACTCACTTCACTGATATCTTGAGAGTCTATTTTAATCGCTCCTGCTTCGACAGTATAAAGTTTTATTAAAAGATGAAAGATTGTTGTCTTCCCGCTTCCGTTAGCGCCTATTACAAAGTTCATTCCCTTTTTGAAAGTTATGTTCAACCTTTCAAAGATTTTATTTTTACCATACGAAAAAGAAACATTCTCAAACACAATTTCTTTGTTTTCCGATTTCAAATCCATTTTCCCGTCGCTTTCTGCTTCGAGCTCTACAATTTCATGCAGTCTATCAAAGGCAGCGGAACTCATTTTTATGTTACTCCAGAGATTTGCTAGAGAATTAACCGGGGAGTAAAATTGCATTAAATAAGCCGAAAAAGCAAAAAGAGTGCCTATGGAGATAATTTCATTTATAGCCATTTTTCCTCCAACAATGAAGAGCATAAGTAGCGGGAAAAATATCAAGGCATTAGTTATCGATAGATATAACGCGCTCACATGAGATACTGAAAGAATTGAGTTATAGTATGTATCAAGATTTTCTTCAAACCGGACCTGCTGATATTTTTCGAGTCCAAATGATTTTATAAGAGGGATCATAGATAGGGATTCTCTAAGAAATGTAGATATTTTTCCATTTATTTCAAGGATCTTTTTTTGCCCCATTTTTAAAAATTGTCCAAAATAGAATGACAGAGGAACATAAATCACAATTGGGGCGATACAGATCACAGTCAGATCCCACTTAAGCATTAGCATTATTGTCAAAGGAAATATTATCCCAAACACACATGAGAACAACTGAACTATGTAACTTGTGAACAAATTCTGACATACATATATGTCATTCATGAATCTACTCAAAACATCTCCACTCTTAACTTTGTAAATTTCATTCAGTTTTTTGCACTGCAAGCTGATAAAAATGCCTTTCCGTATTGAGTTTGTGACTTTAGCACTTATTTTCCCAGTCAAGGACACCGAAAAATATCTTGCTATGCTCGACGAGATACAGATGAGGAATAACAGACCAATCAGATAAGTAAAACTTTCGGTCTTTCTCTGCGTAATCACATCATCTATCAAATCTTTCATAAAAAGAGGAGATATAACACCAAAGAGAATACCAACTATACTCAAAAGCAACAGGAGACCTATGTACGCCCAATAGGGGCGGACATGAGATCGAAAGAACAATCTGTATTTTTCAAGTTTCTTTACATTTGAGGAGATTTCTATATCCATATTCCAACTCTTTAACTATAATTTGCAATCTCTTCAATTTTCGAGAGTTAAGAGAACCATCATTTTCATACGCGCAGAAAATATCTGTGAATATCTTTTCTCCTTCTTTGAATCTGACGCTTAGATCTGCCATAACTTTTGCCTTATCTTCTTGTCCTGTCTCCTTAAGGTAGGTACTCCCCCATTCAGTTGCCCATGCATTAGTATAAAAGGAATAGCGTATGCTCCCAACGCCAAGCGAAGACGCCAAGAATCCTTCATTTGAATAATATTTTCTCCTAGTAATTATGTGTGAGAAAATCTCTAGTTCGAGGTCCCGCTCCAACGCATCAAAAGCTTTGGACCCAAACACAGAATGCCGGAATATATCCACATAAACCGGATCATACACATCATGATGTCCATAGTATTTTTTTCTACTTCTCTGATCGATCAACGTGATCTTCTCTTCCCCCAATAGTGGCTCAGCAATATTCTCATAGGCACAGTAGTAAAGTTTCCCCACTCCAGGAAACGATGTCACAGCTAGTCTGAAGGCCTCATATTTCTGTAGATAGGTAACATGTCCGACATTATCTCTCTTATTGACGACAGCACCTGGATCCAGGTAATAAATGCCATCCCTGCCATAGCCTACGACAATGATGTTGTGCCCAGTTTGTCCAGGCCCCATTCCCCATGCCTCCAACCGTGTCCGGTAAAATTCATCGTAGTAGAGATCCCAACCCCCAACCATAATCGGAATATCTCTATCTACGTAGTTTTTTATCTCTTGAAGATACTCTTCATAGTGCTCATCGGTCGCGTTTCCTTGGTGAGGAGAAGATATGTATCTCAATCCGTAGAGTTCTGCCAAAAACCTATAATCCTCATCCCACAGCCAAGTCGCCTGGGATGCGAGACTCCCCGGAAAATAGGAAAATGTACAGGGTAAGGAGAGAGAAGAAACTATCTCACCATAACTGACCTTAGGACGATAGCACTTCACAAGCATTGCTATCCCTGCGATTCCGCAATCTATCGCCTGATCAGTCTGTGCAACGTATTCTACTTTGATCATATCCCCATTCCACAAAACACTGTGCCGGGGGGATATCCGATCCCTCCCTCAAAGACCTCCAGCCTTCTCAAGCCTCTCACCTTGTGGTCGGTCATACTGTGACCTAGTGGTGCTCGAACAAGGTCCCTGCAGGATCCTCGTTCCCCATGAGGCGATAGTCGAGTGAAGGTTGCGTTCACACTCCGACGCACATTATGGCTCAAATCTCTGTCAACTCGTTTAAGAGCGCTCCAAATCATATGAATCTGCAATCGCCGGATACTTTGGAATACGCTATATTGCATAAAGAAAAAATGAGGGCAATGATCTGAACTGAAACATCCCTCATCTTTCCACGCCCGATATCCGTATCTTTGTCAGATATTGATGGGTTATAAACATCAGAAGAATTATCAGGGAAAGATAGCCAAAGGCGATGAGCTGCTCGCCGTAAAACTGAGCAGAGATAACGAACGCATTGAGAGACAGGAGAAGAAGCAGCGAGCCGTTCATGATCGGCAACACATCCTCTCTAAACCGTGCGACGAAGACCGAAACGAGGAAGATGAAAGAGGAGAGTGTGGCCATGGCAAGGAGGTACGAGGTCTTCGCGCCCCATCCATCCGCCTGGAGTCCGGTGAAGTGAATTGCCATCTGCTCTGGCAGGATGGGATAGGCGCAGAGATATGTCAGGAGAGAGAGCGCAAAGATCGCAAGAGGCGTTATGATCGGACTTTTTTCCTCAACATATGCTGCAAGGAACGAGATCAGGATGGCTGAGAGGAGGAATGGCGAGTAATATGCCGTGTCAACGAAGAGCAGGAGGAGCAGACCGGTGATCAGGAGGAAAAAACCGAAATACCGATTCTTTCTTCTCCAAAACGCCTCAGACTCGTACGTCGACCGTATCCTCAGGCCAAAGATGCGGTTTCTCTTGAATGGCACAACAATAAATATCGCTCCGAGAGCGATGAGAAGCAGACTCAAAACGATCTCGATAATCATATTTTAACCTCAGAATTTTCTTCATTAATACAAATTCCCAAGTTTGTACATGCGGGATGTTTTGAATGGATACCCCCGTGCAAGTATGCCACAAGCCTGCATGAACCCCCACATATGGCACAGGTGTTGTCACACGCCAGTGTGCTTCCTTCACCGTTAGCGAGTTCAACAATTGCTGGTGCTACATACTCACTCATTTTCCTCTCCTACCTTTCGACAATGAATCGAGATGTTGGATAAGTTAATATAGTTTTCCATATTGATTTACCATCTATTTTTCAGATCAAACTTCTGCTCTTCAAGGCGTAATACTCCGCTCATTTTGTAAATTACCCGTCAACCTATTGCTACACATATGCATTCGGGTTTCTCAAGTCCCGATTCTACGAACTACCACTTGTCACCCTACACAACCCCCATACTTGGGAACAGGGAAGGAGCGCAGCAGTCGCAGGTAGAAAATCGACACCGGGACGTAAAGTGATCCGTTAGAACCAGAGTTAGAACATCGTCAGATGCGAAGGCAGGAATTTGAGAAGACCGAAGGTCTTCGAGAGGGTATTGCCTTGTGCGGGGAGATCGCCCAATTGCGATGTCCACTCCGATCCACCGCTACGTCGGCGCTCCTGGGGAACTGTTCATGTCCGGCACCCACATCCTCGGAGGGACTAGCACCGGAACGAGGTTTCAACAGAGTGCATCATGAGCCACAGGCATTATAGATGTGCATGACCAACTGACGTTGGTCGACCTATATCTTTTGTGCTCCGGGGAAATAGTGGGCGAGGTCGCCCCAAAATGCCTCTACCAGGAGGAACCCCTCCCGGTTCATCACTAGAATATTTTCGGTTTTTTCGAGCCCCACATCGCGGATGTCGGTGATGCCGCCCGCGACCGGGAGGCAGGAGAACCCGATCCAGCCGACCATGTAGTAGGGCGACGAGGCGCTCTCTTCACCGACCAGCCAAGAGCACGACCCGCCGGTGTACCCGTCTCTCTCGTAGTCCGGCACACCGTCTTCATCCAGGTCGTTGCTGTTCAGGGTCGCGGTCACCCAGAGGATTTGGTCTTTGATAACTATCACCGTCGCAATGAACGGGGCGCAACTGCTCCTGAGGATGTCAAACCCAATGCACGCCGACAGGAATACCCGGGATGGTCGGCATCTGGACGTTAGTTGGTTTCTGCTCGATACAAGTTACAATGAAAATCGTGCAGGAATAGAGAAATCGTGTGAGAAGTCTACTCAATATCCCGGAGATCTACACGGCCGTAAGCATGAACGTAATCCCCTGCTTTGAGCACCCGGTATTCAACACTCAAAAGATCTCGTTACGCAACTGAAAAAGGAGTGTGAGGCTCCGATGATATCAGGGATCCCCTTTGTCAGAGAACCCCGATATCTCCAGCAGAGTTCCCGCTCTAGATAACCCCCATCTCCGACAACCTCGTCGGCAGGTACTCTTTCGTCACGAAGTCGAGCCCCCGGCTCGCGAACGCCTGCTGTTCCGACTTCAGTTTCATATCAAGCTGCAGGTTGATCTGGCTCCGCCAGTACTCGGTCGCAAACCGCGGATCGGTCAGTTCCGCCTTCAGGGCGTTAATATCCTGCTCCGTGAGGTGATCGGCAGGGAGGTTGTAGTCAGAGATATCAGTGGGCTGCACCCCGATGAACTGCGCCTGGGGGGTCGCCAGGAGTTCAGACATATGGGCGCTCTTGATCGAGCCGTAGGCGACGCTCGCGTAGATCCGGTAGGACCACGGGTCGCCGTCGGTGAAGACCACGACAGGCAGATCGAGCGAGTCGTTGAGCCTCCGTAAGACCCGCCGCGTGGACCGCGCCGGCTGCCCCTTAAGGTGGACCAGGATCGCCCCGTACTCCTCATCAAACCCGTTCTCCATCAGACGGGCGTACATACCGCCGGTCTCGATAGCGATGACGAACTTCGCGTCATGGTCGACGAAGTCGAGGGTATCGACGTTGTTCGGGATGGGGTAGCCTGCCTCCCCGACATCCTCCTGGCAGTGCATCTCACGCACGCCCCGCCGGGTGGTCTCCCGTATCCGCAGGGGGCCGAAGATCGAGGCCCCGTCCTCCTCCGGCCTGAGGTGGAACGCCTCCCGCTGGACGTCGGTGATGATCTCGAGGTCCTCGACGAGGAGGTTGCTCTCATCCTGTGCCGAGAACTTCGCTCGCCTCCACCCTTCTGAGATGTAATAGAGCTCTCTCAAGGTCGACGATCGGTTCTCCACGAGTTGCTGCTTCAAAAACCCGATGACGTAGGCCATCTTCAGGAGGTGGACCGCACTCTTCTCGGTCGTCGCCGCCCGGGTGCTCTCCTTATCGCCGTACTTCCAGACCTCGCTCTCGTCATCGTACTCGATATTCTGTTTCGTCCGCGTCGGCAACCGCACGAACGGCACAATACCGTCCCGCATCTGGTCATACCACTCGCGGGCGATACCTACCAGCCGCCCCTTTGCAAGAGCATCCATCTCTTCCCTAGACATCGAGATCCACCACCACTTTCCTGTTATCCTCCACACCCCGGAGGTCGAGCGTCCCGTCGCCCGCCCCCGTGTAGACAACCTGCCAGGCCTCGCCGGCGCCGAGCGTGCACCGCCAGACCTTATTGTACTCCCCGCCGATATCGTCCACGAAGTCGGGCCGGGGGTCCGCATCCTCCGCCGCATCACGGGAGAGGTTGTAGAGGGTGAGCGCGACCTCCCTCGCCGTGTAGTTGTTCACCTCGATACAGACCTTCCCGTCGCTCGTCCGCTTCTTGGCGACTACTTTCCGCATGATCTTCCCCTCGATCGGGGAGGTATCCACCAGGGGGAGTTCCACGATCTCGCTCACCTTGGCGGCGATCTCGGGAATGATCGAGCATACCGCCCGGGCGCGGTCGTCCTGCTGCTTCTTGCGCTCCCGGCGGGAGAGGTAGGCTTTCAGTTCCCGGCCGAGTTCCTGGAGGACGAGCACGATCTCGCGCTCGATCTCAGGGATGGACGCGACCGCGTCCTTGCTCTCACTTGTGAAGGGGACGTTCGTGGATGCCACATGGACCATGATCAGCGCCGGGCCCACAGGAAGCCCCTGCTGCGAGAGCCCGTAGCTCTTCCAGTTCACCTGTGAGACAGCGCTCGTGATAGCGCAGGCGCCCTGCTGGTAGAGGAGCGGGACGCGGTTTGCAAACCGGAAGAGCTGGGCGTTCCCCTCTGCCGGGAGCTTCCCCCCATACCCGATCGCCGCCTCGATGATGAACGAGTGCCCGCCATGGACCGCGCTCGGGCGGGTCCGGGCCCTGACAAAGTCGAGCTGGATCTCCTTCTCAAGGCCCCTGCAGATCAGATCCTCCCCGATCGGGGAGAGGCACTGCTGCGCCGGCGGGGCCGGAACCTTCACGCTCTGCATGGCGTCAAGGAGCCGCTTCAACTCATCGGCATCGAGCCTCTTCACCTTCCGGGAGGGTTTGAGCCCGGCAATCCCGATCATCTCGTCCGCGGTCTTCATGCCGACACGGGAGAAACTCCCGATAAGGAACTCCTCAACGGTCCCGGTGCTTGCATCGGCAAGCCTCTTCAACGCCCCGAACTCGATCCCGTGCGGGTGGGGGAGGATGGGTTTTGGGCACGGTGGGACTTCGCTTGCTACCCGCTCAAACGTCGTCACCTCGCCGTCGATATCGGCCGTGACCCTGGCGTGGGGGTTGACGATTGCAGTGAGGCGGAGGTAGTCGAGCAGCCGCTTCTTTGCGGCAAGGGTACTCTTGAACTGGATCTCGAGCCTCGTCCCGTGCGTCCGGTCCCAGTCGATCTCCTCGTGGCTGACGATCTCAGGCTCGTTGGTCTCGGTCTTGATCATCAGCTCGAACCGGTGAGCCTTCTCCCGCGCCCCCGTCCGGGAGATGACCAGAGCCGGGGTGCCGGTGGTGAGCTGGGCGTACAGCACCGCCGCCGATATCCCGATACCCTGCTGCCCCCGGCTCTGCCGGATCTGGTGGAACCGGGAGCCGTAGAGGAGTTTCCCGAAGACGAAGGGGATGTTCTTGGGCACAATCCCCGGGCCGTTATCCTCGACCGTTATCCGGTAGACCTCGGTATCGACCTTTCTCACGCCGACAAAGATATCGGGGAGCACCTCCGCCTCCTCGCAGGCGTCGAGCGCGTTGTCCACCGCTTCCTTGATGGTGGTGATGATACCGCGCGTCGGCGAGTCAAAACCAAGAAGGTGCTTGTTCTTCTCGAAGAACTCTGCAACGCTGATACTCCGCTGCTGTTTGGCGAGATCCTCAGCGATCGCCATGCCGTGCTACCTCAGCGATGGCTTCCTCAAGGCTCTTCTCCTGCTGCTCGCCGGTGTGCAGGTTCTTGAGGGTCACCGTGCCTGCATCGACCTCGCGCTTCCCGAGCACCACGGCAAAGTCCGCGGTCTTTGCGGCGTGGGCGATCTGGGCGCCCATCCCCCGCTCCATGAGGTCAACCTCGGTCCTTACTCCTGCGTCCCTGAAGGCCCGGGCAACCTCAAGCGCCCGCTCCCGCGCCTCGGGCGTGCAGACGACGCCGACGATGGTCCCAGGCTCAAGCGGGAAGTCGCCGATCGAGACCATAACCCGGTCAAACCCTATAGCAAACCCGCATGAGGCCACGTCGTCGCCGCCGAAGAGGTGGGCAAGCCGGTAGGTGCCGCCGCCGAGGATCTGGTTCTCAGCGCCGAGGTTCCGGGCGAACCCCTCAAAGACCATCCCGGTGTAGTAGTCAAGCCCCCGGGCGATACCGAAGTCAGGCCGGTACTCGATCCCCTGCGAGTCGAGGAGCGCGAACGTCTCCTCGATTCGCGCGCGCTCCGGCACGTCACCTGCGATCTCAAAGACCTCAGCGACGGTCTGGCACTCAGAGAGCGCCGCAAGGGGCTCGGTGAGGTGGGTAAGACCCCTCCCCTCGAGCGCCGCCGAGAGAGCGTTCTGGTCACGCTTATCGAGGCAGGCCATGATCATCCGCTGGTCTTCCGGGGAGAGGTCGGAGAGGAGATGCTTCATTGGTGCGAGGTGGCCGACATGGAGGTCGAACGTGACGCCGCTTGACTGGAGTGCCTCGTCGGCAAGCATGATCACCTCGGCGTCGGCGCTCGCCGTATCTGCACCGATCAGCTCGACACCGAACTGCCAGAACTGCCGGTAGCGACCCTTCTGGGGGCGCTCATAGCGGAAACAGTCGGCGAAGTAGCACCAGCGGATGGGTTTCGGGAGGACCTTGCCCTCGTTGACGTACATCCGGAGCACCGCCGCCGTCACCTCGGGGCGGAGCGTCATCTGCCGACCTCCCTTGTCCTCGAAGGTGTACATCTCCTGGATGATCCCTTCGCCCGACTTCATCGTGAAGAGCTCAAGGTGCTCGAAATCGGGCGTGCAGACCTCCCGGTATCCCCACCGGCGGACCGCATCCCGCATCCGCCCCTCGATCAGTCGCCGTCGTTCCATCTCATCTGGTAAAAAATCCCTTGTTCCCCGTGGTTTCTGAAGCATTCGATATTCTCCCTAATTATGGTCTCTTGCGCGTACTCATATCTTTTGTGCGCTCCACACTGCCGAAGAACCGCTGAATCGTGCCTTCGTTGCGCCACACGCGCTCCCGCTCGACCCGACCCTGGAGGTAGAGCGCAGCAAGGACCAGGCCGAGACCGAGGAAGACCCAGTCTTCGGTTAAACTGGTGATAAAGTAGCCGAACAGGGCGAGCGCCGTATACAGGACGCCCCTGTAGGCTGCCCTCCGGTAGCCGGGTAGACCGGTACGGTAGAAGATCCGCAGGTCGCGGAGCCACAGAAAAGCGGCAACGGCGACACCGAACCCTGCGACATAGGCGAGGTATGACATGAGATGAAGTAATATTATACTTCCACTCCTATTTTTGTTATCAGGTTATGCTGCCGAATGCCACCATCAGGGACATCCTCCGGATGTATTGTAGCGGTGAGATATCTGAGGACGAGGCGATGGCCGCCATCGAAGGGCTCCGCATCGAGATGATCGATGGTATGGCCCGGATCGATACCGGGCGGAGCGTGCGGTGCGGCATGCCCGAGGTGGTGCTCGCCGAGGGAAAGGAGCCCGGGACCTTTGCCGAGATCATGCTTGCGCAGGTGAAGGCATCGGGCCGGTGCATCGCGACGAGGGTCTCGCCGGAGCATATCGAGGCCCTGCAGGCCAGGCTGCCGCCGGAGGTCAGGATGGAGCACCGGGAGGCGGCAAGGGCCATCGTCCTCTCGACGGGAGAGGAACCGGACCCCAGGGGCGGGACCGTCGCCATCCTCACAGCAGGGACCTCCGACATCCCTGTCGCCGAGGAAGCGAGGCTCATCGCCGAGGAGATGGGGTGTGAGGTCAGGACGGCATACGACGTCGGGGTGGCCGGGATCCACCGCCTCTTCTCGGCGCTCAGAGAACTCATACCGGCAGACGTCTTTATCGTGGCCGCCGGGCGGGAGGGGACGCTCCCTGCAATCGTTGCGGGACTGGTCGACCGCCCGGTGATCGGCGTCCCGGTGAGCACCGGTTACGGTTACATGGGGGCCGGCGAGGCGGCGCTTGCGAGCATGCTCCAGGCATGTTCGGTGCTCGCGGTCGTGAACATCGATGCCGGGTTCACGGCTGGCGCGTTTGCAGCGCAGATCGCGCACGGGGGCAGGCAGGTATGAACAGGAGGGGATTCTACATCGGGCGGTTCCAGCCCTACCACAACGGCCACCAGTCGGTGCTGGAGCGGATCGCCTGCTCTGCCGACGAGATCGTCATCGGGGTGGGGAGCGCCCAGCTCTCCCATACCGTGGCAAACCCCTTCACGGCAGGAGAACGGGTGCTGATGCTCACCCGGTCGCTCGAAGGCCTCGGATGCCCGTTCTATGTCATCCCCATCGAGGATATCCAGAGAAACGCCCTCTGGGTCGCCCACGTCCGGTCGATGACGCCGCCGTTTGATACCGTCTACTCCAGTAACCCCCTCGTCATGCAGCTCTTCAGCGAAACAGGGATGGACGTCCAGTCGCCCGATATGTACGAGCGGCAGACACACTCCGGCACCGAGATCAGGAGGCGGATGCTCGACGGCGAACCCTGGGAGCACCTGGTCCCCCCCGCCGTCGTGGACGTTATTCGCGAGATCCACGGCGTGGAGCGGCTGCAGCGGATCGCGGGGAGCGACTGACGGAATCCTTGATGAGGACGGCCGTCACAGGGTATACCAGGATCGGGTGGACTCATGTTTAAGCAACTACGAAACCTCTTTCGGCGAACCGAACCTCAGAAAGAAACACTGGCACTCTCCTTTGACGACCTGCCGGGATGGCTGGATGCCCGCGAGGCGGAGATAAGAAACAGCCTCTCTGGTGCGACGGCCCCGTCACAGGAGGCTATCAGCGGCACCCTCGACCATCTCAGGGATGTGGTCACCCGTATGGAGACGGCAGGCGGCGAGGAGGGGGTCCACCCCCGGCTCCGGGATATATCAAAGAAGGCGCTCCCCCAGTTCACGAAGTCCATGACCCAGATCCTCTCCCGCGAACCTTCCGGCGACCCGGAGACCTTCTACGCCACCGCCGCCGATATACTGAAGAGCGCGCTCAAGACGGTGAGGGGGCAGGGGAAGTACCTCTCCTCCCTCTACCCGGATGAGATGAAGGAGGTGCGCACCACCCTCAGGGATCTCGGGAGAGAGATAAATGCCATGACTGAGGCGGTCGCCCGTGCGCGGACGGATCGGCAGCAGGTGGAAACCGTCCGGGAGTTGCATGAATCTCTCACCCGGATCAGGGAAGAGTATGCCGCCGCGTCCGGCCAGGTCAGGGACTACGCGGCGGCGCTGGAGAAGATGAACAAAGAGATCCAAAAGACTGAGGAAGACCTCGCCGCGCTCAGGTTGCGCCCGGACTACGCAAGACGGGAGGAGATCGGTGAGCAGATCCGTGAGCTCGATACCATGGATAAGGAAGTAGGGCGGCAGGCCGCTTCCATCCGGACCACTGCCATCCATGTCTTCCGGAAGGCAGGGAAGGTGGCAGCGAAGGCCGGGGACGGCGCGACGGCCGCGGCGTTCGACCGGATCCTCGATGCATACACAGCTCCCCTCCCTGACAACGAGGATGCCCTGGTCAGCCAGACCGAATCTCTGATGCCGGCAACCCTCGCCCTGGTCCGGCAGGGGGACCTCGCCCTCAAGAACCAGGAAGAGATCAGCCTCTTCTCGGACCCAAAGACCCTTCCCGCCGGGATGAGCGAGATCCTGCACCGGCAAAAGGAGATCGGGGAGCAGCGTGCGGCGCTCCGGGAGACTTATGCCGCGCTCCCGTGCGTGATCGAAGAGCAGCGTCTCACCGCCCGGCTCTCTGAACTCCAGAAGGAGCGCGAGACAAAGACTGCTGCACGGGACCGGGCTGAGAACC
>NZ_DAQR01000032.1:1912-18573 GCF_002502935.1 Methanoculleus sp. UBA413 | reverse complement strand
AGGTAAAGGGGGACGACCCCGGCTCTTCGCTCGCTGGTAGCTGATCTTATTACTCCGGACGGAGAAGAGTTGTTGGCAGTCCCGTGTGAATCGATGTTGGCGCACGTTTCATCCTGTGGGCTGCCCTTTATTCTCGCTGGTTCTTGCATTCTGTTTCCTCGTTGTGTGGCGTTATCAATCCGACTTTACCGTTGACGATCTGCGTCTCCCGGGCGGGGTTTGCGACCGGATCCGGGATGTGGTCGAGTACTTCCAGGTTACTTTCTCTCAATGTTCTGCTCCTGTGCGGGTGGACCTGACTGATCGCTGCCGAAGGAGGAAGGCGACGCCGTGATCCGGGTATTCGGCCTTAAGACAGGTTCCCGCACGCAAAAAGAGGTGGGTGCGAGGGGGTTATAAGCGTGAGCTGCGCATGGTGTGAGTGAGCAACGACGGTGCAGTCCCTCCCGGAGGCCGGATCTGCCACAATGGTCGAGTACGCTTTACCGGAGATACAACATTTGTGCTACCCAAACCGCCCACCTCCCCCTCCTCCCGGGAGGAGGGTAATCTGTCGCGATAGCCCGGAACCGGGTTCCCTCTGCCGATATGCCGGGGAACAGCAACGTGAGCCGGACGGTGGATTTCATCACTGGGGGTGGGCTTCCTCGCCTGTGATGCTCACATGGAAGGAACAGCACAATCGGATTAACGTTATGGGGTCACCTGCGACCCGGGACGATTGATAAAACAACAGGAGATATCTTCAAATTGGGCAGGCTCCCCGGTAGAAAAAGGGGGTGAAGTCCCCCTCCTCACTCCAGCACGGGGACCAGGTCTGCCCAGGTCTCGATCTTTTCTTTGATCGCGTCGTCCTGGTAGGACGAGATCCGGACGGTCTTCCGGGTGAAGGTGACGTAGTAGTCGTCACCCGTGGGGTCGTGGCACTTGAGCTGAGCATAGTAGCTCTCACGGCCGAAGTCGCGGACGGCGGTGCCGCCCATCGCGGTCTTAAGCGCCGTATTTGCAAGGGCTTCCGCGGCGTTCGCCTCGAACGCGGCGATCGTGGGGGACTGGAGCGAGACGGTCCCGACCCGCTTGCCGCTCCCGTCGACGAAGTTCACCTTCGCGGTGTAGTGTTCGCGGTTGCGGACGACCGCCGGGACCTCAACGCCCTCGCGGTCGGTATACGCGATGCAGCCGAAGGGGTTGTCATCGATGACCATCTCGATGAGGGTGTTAAACGACGTTACGTCGGCGATCGGGACGGAAAGGTCCCGGACCGCCGATTTGTTCACGGTCTTCTGGACGAAGTCTGCCATGGTTGGTTACTCCTCGCCTGCCAGGGTTCCCGGGAATATGACAGACAATCATATGGTATGCCCCCTGGGGATATCAACCTGACTTTATCAAAAAGCCCAAATTGGGGCTGGATTCTTGAATATAATTGTTACGGTCAGCCTTTTTAGGTTCCCCGACCTATCGTCCTTCAGGAAGGTTACCTGGATGACTGAGGAGAAGACTACCCGGGAGCTCGTCTACGAGACGAACCGGGACGTGAAGTGGATCTGCCGGGCGCTCGCGCGGATGGAGGCGCAGGACCTGGATTTTGAGGCCAGGATCCGGGCGCTGGAGGGCTGGCGGGCGGAGAAGGTCGGCGAGGAGCGGCGGCTCTCGACGGTCAGCGCCGGGACCGGCGGGGTCGTCGGCGGGGTGGTGGCGGTGCTGGTGAAGATGCTCGGCGGATGATCGTGCTGAACTCTCGCGTACAGTGTCTCTGCTGGATACGGCAAAGGCGGTAAGAGCGCAGAAGTCTCTCGACACAATGCCTTTTTCACGTTCACCACGCGCACGGCCCCTGCTTAAATAACCAGACTCCGACGTTCCTTGTATGAGGAAAAACCGGCGTGTCCGGATCGAGAAGGTCGTTGATCGATAGCCATACCGGTGAGAACCCCCCTCCACCCGCAGATTAATCTCCCCCCAATCCGACTCAGTACCATGAATCTCCGCAAAACCCCATTCCTCGCCGCCCTGCTGCTCCTCATCGCGGTCGCCGCATGCGGCTGCATGGACCGGGAATCAGTCGTCCCCGACGAGGAGAAGGTGCAGGTGCTTGCCTACGCAGACCCGGTCGCCGAGAACCTCCTTGCCGGCTTCAACGAAGACAACTACACGAAGTACTCCCGCGACTTCAGCCCGGAGATGAAACAGGCCCTGGATGAGGCCGCGTTTGAGCAGAACCGCGAACTCGTCACATCCCGGATCGGGCTCTACGAGTCCAGAAAGGACCCTGTCGTCACAGAGACCGGCGACTACATCGCCGTAGTCTACAAGGCGACGTTCGAGCGTGAGGACGGGGTGGATATCCGGTTCGTCTTCAAGAAAGGCGATGAGGCCCACCAGCTCCAGGGACTCTGGTTCAACTCCCCGAAGCTGCGCAGTTAAAGCACCCCCGGCGGGACCTCTCGGCTTGAACCTCTTTTTTTCCGGCCCCATCCCGCTGCCGGCGCACTCCTCGATCCGGGACAGTGCCCTCGTTCCTTCCGCGCTGGAAACTACCTGATGCCGGCGCAACGATTAAGTATGCGCCCTGACGACGACGGGCCCACGGAGACTCTCTTGAGCACCGGATGGGTATGGTTCGCATCCGTCCTCAACAGGGTGGTGGAGGTCGTATGGCAACACCGCCCCACGCCGGAACGCAGGCGAGCAGACTCTCGCGAAGACTGACAACCGGAGACGCCACCGTTATCGGGCTTGGCTCCATGATCGGCGCCGGCATCTTCACGGCTCTCGCACCGGCGGCCGCCGCCGCTCAGGCGGGGCTGGTCATCGGGCTTGCGATTGCGGCGAGTGTTGCATACTGCAACGCTGCCTCATCCGCACAGCTCACCCGCCTCTACCTGGCATCAGGCGGCACCTACTGCCGAGTCAACGACAAATTGTCGCAATAGTGCATCGTGTCACGTTATTTTGATGCGTGAGATGCAACGCCGATGACCTCACGCGGAAGCACGCGAAGTTCGGTATAATCCCCTGCAACGCCTCATCAAGTCTTCGCGCGAGAGCGCGAGCGGCTCGATCCCCCTGTGCTGAAAATTCACGCAGAAGTGCGCGAAGACGCGAAGATTGGTCTTGGGTACCTGCAACGCCCCTTCGCGGCCTTCGCGACTTCGCGTGAGGCAGTGCGGTAACAGAGAGCACCAACGTCTCATGCGGGAGGTCGCCCCTGCCCGACGTTTGATTGTTGACCCGGCACCTACGTCTATGCGAGGGAGCGGTTGAGCGGGTTCTGGGCCTGGGTGGCGGGCTGGGGCTTCGTGGTCGGGAAACTCGCCAGCTGTTCTGCGGTTGCGCTCACCTTCGGCTACTACCTCTCCCCTGACTGCGCACGCTACCTTGCCGCGGGGGCGGTGATCGCGTTTGTGGCGCTGAATTATTTCGGGATCGAGAAGACCGCCGGCGCAACGAAGATCATTGTTGCGGTGGTCCTGCTCGCGGATCTCCGTGCGGCAATCGGGTTCAGTTCCTTTACGGTGCTGCTGTACTACGCGGTCACAAACATCTCTGCATACACCCTGACGGGGCAGGAGAGGCTGTATGGCAGGAACCTCGCGGTGCCTGGTCTTCTGGGCTGTCTTGCGCTCGCGTTCACGCTGCCGGTCGCATCAGTCGGCATCGGGAGTGCGGTCATGCTGGCGGGCATACCGGTTTACCTCCTGCAGAGGCGGCGCTTCCCGTGAGGACGGATCCCCTGTGAGGCGGTGTGGTTCGTGCAGGAATCGGCCGGAAGAGTACGGTTATCTCGCCGGCGACCGCGAGCCAAATCCGTCACGCCCGTCAGTGATAAGGCTTCCCGGGTATCCGGAACGATTCTTTTTTGGCACTGGAGAACAGACTCCTTGAAAATGAGTTCTACGGCTGACCGCCCGCCGATCATCTACTTAAACAACGCCGCCACGACCTGGCCGAAACCCCCGGAAGTGCTGGAGGCCGTGAGGCAATCCCTTGCCCTCCCCGTCTTTGGGTCGGGGAGGACCACCGGCAGCCAGGGAGAGGATTACGTCACGCTGGCCCGGGAAGCAGTCGCGAGCCTCCTTGCCGCAGACCCGCCGGAACACGTGGTCTTCACCCAGAACGCGACCGACTCCTTAAACCTCCTCATCCAGGGATTCCTTGCCGAGAAAGAGGCAGGCTGCCACGTCCTCACGACCGAACTCGACCACAACTCGGTCTTAAGACCGCTCCATGAGCTCGAACGGCAGGGCCGCATCAGGCTGACGGTCCTCCCCTTCGAAGACGGCTCGGTTCATCCAGATACGGTTGAAGCAGCCATAACGCCCGATACCAGGCTCATGGTCACGACCCACGGGAGCAACGTGCTCGGCTCGGTGCAGGACGTCTCCCGCATCGGGGAGGTCCTGCACGATCACGGGGTCTTCTTCATCGTCGACGGAGCGCAGGCCGCCGGCCATATACCCGTCGACCTCCAGAAGTTCCCGGTCGATGCCTACGCCTTCACCGGCCACAAGGGCCTCTTCGGCATCCCGGGCACCGGTGGGTTCTACCTGCGGGACCCGGAATCGGTCGCCCCTGTCCGCTACGGAGGGACCGGGACCGACTCCTTCTCGCTCTTCCAGCCCCGCGAGATGCCGGAGCGGTTCGAGTCAGGGACCCATAACTACCCGGGCCTTGCGGCCCTCGCGGCCGGCGTGAACTATATAGCATCTATCGGTGTTGCGGCCATCGCAGAGAAAGCAGAGCGCCAGACCGGGTTCATCATCGGAGAGTTAACGAAGGAGCCAAACATCACCGTCTACAACGAACACCCCTCTCTTCCCATCATCTCGTTCAACATCTGGGGCATCGAGAACGATGACGTGGGGTTCATCCTCGCCCGCGCCTACGGGGTCGTTGCCCGCACCGGGCTCCACTGTGCGCCTCTTCTGCACAGGGCGATCGACGGGGGAGTAGGCTCCGTGCGGCTCAGCCTCTCCTGGTTCACGACCGATGAAGAGTGCCGGATCACAGCCAGAGCAATCAGGGAGATTGCAAGAGATGCGAATTCTTCGGTCGATTCGTCATAAATCCTGTGCCGACGGCTCCTTCATGAAGGAGTTCCTCCTCAGCGCCCCGGTACCGGAGGGCTTCTTCGCCTACCTCGGGAACTTCGGGCATGTGGAAGCCCTCCCCAACATCGGCGAGGGGTTCTACAAGTTCGAGAAGCCCGACTGGTTCTCCATCAAGGGGTTTGCCGGGGACACCACCGTTGAGGTCAGGTTCAAGAAAGAGGTGATGGACCTGACGGTGGATTTCGTCTACTTCCTCTTCTCAGCCTACCGGGAGGGACCGATGGACCTCTCCCTGCTGAAACGGCGGGAGGAGGCGATCGAGAGACGGGTGCAAGAGCATCTCTATGGGTCGTGACAGCACGTTGCCTGAGGATGTATTTGAGCGGTTCGCAGAGGAGTACGACCACTGGTTTGAGGAGCACCGCGCCGAGTACCACGTGGAACTCGCCCGGGTCCGGCGCCTCCTCCCCTGCCCCGACTCCCGTGCCATCGAGGTGGGGGTCGGGTCCGGACGGTTTGCCGCCCCGCTCGGGATTACGCTCGGGCTCGAGCCCTCGCCTGCCCTCGCCCGGATGGCACGCGGGCGGGGGATCGAGGTGATCCGCGGGAGAGGAGAATCAATCCCGATCAGGGACGAGGCGTGTTCATCGGTGCTCCTGGTGACGGTCATCTGTTTCCTGGACGACCCGGTCCCGGTATTTCGGGAACTTCACCGGATCCTCGCTCCGCTGGGGACTCTTGTGATTGGGTTTCTTGAGCGTGAAGGAGCAGTTGCCCGGAAGTACCGGCATGATAGGGGAAAACACAGGTTCCTCTCCCGCGCCCGCTTTTACTCATCGGACGAGGTGCGAGCCCTCCTCAGGCGCACCGGGTTTTGCGTAACTGAGGTCGAGTCAAAGGCCGGGTTCACGGTCATCGCTGCAGAGAAGACTTGAATGGACAACCTGCCGGAACAGCACCCCGGAGCCCTCGAGAGCGCCCGGTCAAACGACCCGGGCGAACGAAGGCGCATCTCTGCAGGAAAACGAGGAGGAGGGCGGGCGTCAGTACACGCCCTCGCCCGTTACGAGAACGCCCCTCACCGGGTAGGTGCCGTTGCACGCACCCCGGAACTCGTGACGCACACTCTCGGAGTACGAATTCGACTGCCAGCCAAGAACCCACCACTGGTTCGTCCCCAGGAACCCGCATGAGACGGCAAGGACGTTCTCGTCGTCGGCATCGAACGAGAGGATAAACGGCACCTCCACGATGTACCCGGAAGTCCCCGGGCTCACGTAGAGGCCTTCAACGCGTCCGCCGGACTCGTTGATGGTACCGGCAATCTGGTAGGGCATGAAGAGAGGTTCGGTTCCTACCGGCGTTCTGGTGTCTATCTCGTGGTCGGGACCGGTGCCGGAGATGTGAAGTTCCATCTCGACCAGAACCGGCGTCTCCTCTGAATACCGGTTCGAGTAGATTTGAGTGGGTTTGGGGAGTTCCGACTCGTTCTGCCCCGGCGCAATCGGGATCGGTACAATCTGGTTTTTGTAGACGGGATCGATCCGGTCGGCCGAGATCTTCAGCATGGGAATGCCGTCGACGTGCTCGATCGTTACTGATATCTTGTCCCGGTCAAAATGGCTGAAACTCGCACGGGAGAGGTCGAGGGGCGTCACGTTCGTTCCGGTCTCCGGGTCGTACCGGGAAGGAAGAGGGACCAGGAGGACCACATCTTCGATAGGCCCGGACGTGGAGATCGTCAGGTCGTAGTGATACGACGACCTGAAACTCTCTGATGCGGATTGGCCAAGGATTGCTGCAAGCAGCGCTATACATACGAAGAGGATGACCGCGAGAACGCCTGCCGCGATGAGCACTTTCCTGAGAACATTCACCGTATTCACTCCCGTTGATCACCACATTGGGGAGTTGACCATAGTATACCTACCGGTTTTCCGGGCTGCCATCGTTTCACGGTACCGGGGCCGCGACCGGATCCTCCCTCAGTCCACCAGGATCAGCCCGGGGTTCGTCCCCGTGATGCTCCTGCCGCCTCCGCGGGTGACCACGAAAGTGTTCTCGATACCGACCATCCCGACGCCCCTGACGCCAACCTTTGGTTCGAGGGCGATCACCATCCCTTCTTCGAGCGGTTCATCAAAACCCCGGGCGATCACCGGCACCTCGTCCACGGTGAGGCCGACGCCGTGGCCCAGGAACGGCACCCTTCGATCACCAAACCCCATGAAGTTCTTGAGGAATGCGGGCTCCAGGCCGCCGATCACCGTCTCGTAGACCTCCGACGGGCGGGTCCCCGCCCGCAGCAGCGCGGCCGCCTCGTCCTGGATCTCGACGCACCGGCGATGGGCATCTATCGCCTCCTCAGGGAGCGATCGCCTGAAGATATACGTCACTGTCTTGTCGGTGTGGTAGCCCTGCACCCCGCACGCACAGTCGAGGAAGACCAGGTCACCGGCTTTGAGCGTCCGGTCGGGGCTGCCGAGGACCGGCGCGCCGGGAGCCGCTCCAAGGCATCCCCCCGGACCGTCGAAGTTGGTCGGGTAGAGGGAACTCTCCCCGAACCCGATCTGCCCGAGCACCATCTCCGTCCCGAACCTCCCGAACCGGGCTATGCCATGATGCCCCTCCCTGACCATGAGGGAGAAGACCTCACCCCCAAGCCCGGCCTCGCTCATCCCCTCCCTGAGCATCCCCGGGACGCAGTCTTCCAGTACGTGCCGGTGGATCCTCCCGGCCTGCTCCATGATCGCAAGTTCGTAAGTGCTCTTCTTCGACCTGACCTTCGCCGCCTGGGTATCGAGCGCCGCCGTCTCCCTGAAGGGGAAGTATTTCCGGAAGCGTTCGAGCAGCGCGAGGGGCACCGTCTCCGCATCAACGTGGACTGTCCCGGGGCATGCGCCCATCCCGGCGGCTGCGTCACGGAAACTCTTCATCGGCCGGATATCGGGGAAGAGCGACTCGTCAAGCGCCCGCTCAAGGCTCCGGCGTACCCAGAGCACGGCTTCATCGTCGCGGGGGATCAGGAGGACCCCGTCCTGCATCGTCCCGGTGAGGTAGAACTGGTTTGTCCGCCCAAAGATCGCGGCAAACTCCCATGGGGGGTTCTCCGTGTCCATGCGGAGCCGGAAGCGCTCCATGCGGTCCCGGAGTTCGGAGGCAGGAGTCTTTCGCTCCATACGCATGAATGGGCGG
Source organism: Methanoculleus sp. UBA413 (assembly GCF_002502935.1). NCBI lineage: Archaea > Methanobacteriati > Methanobacteriota > Methanomicrobia > Methanomicrobiales > Methanomicrobiaceae > Methanoculleus > Methanoculleus sp. UBA413. Next base: position 10,324 of record NZ_DAQR01000032.1, on the reverse strand, counting down.
CGCTGGTATTTATCATGCCGGAACGGCAGCCGTGCCGCCGTGCGGGTTTATGCGGCCATACGACATACTACCGGTAATGGACAACTCCTTCATCTTCACCATCTTCGAGGGCCTGCCCCGCCAGGGACCGGGGAGCAACGAGTGCACGAGAAAGGCGTTCTCGATGCTCACCGATCTCCCGGCCCAACCGGAGATCCTGGATATCGGGTGCGGGACCGGGATGCAGACGACTGAATTGGCCCGGATCTGCCCCGACTGCCGCATAACCGCCGTCGATGTCCACCAGCCGTACCTGGACGACCTCGCCCGGAGGGCGGCAGCGGCCGGGGTGGGGGAACGGATCACCACGGTCTGGGCCTCGATGGACAACCTGCCTTTTCGCGACGCAACGTTCGACGTCCTCTGGGCGGAGGGCTCGATCTTTGTCATGGGGTTTTGGGAGGGGCTCGCTTCGTGGCGGCGGCTTCTCCGACCGGGCGGCTACCTCTGCCTCACCGAAGCCGTCTGGTTCACGGAGAAGCCCTCAAGCGAGGTGGCGGCGTTCTGGAACGAGTGCTACCCCGGGATAACGACCGTCCGGGGGAACTGTGTAATCGCCGAGAGGGCCGGGTATGAAGTCGTTGCGACCTTTCCGCTGCCTGAGTCCGCGTGGTGGGAGGACTACTATACGCCGCTCATCAAACGGCTGGCAGACCTGCGGGTGGCAGCCGCCGGCGACCCCGATGCAGAGGCCCTTATCGATTTTTCAGAGCGGGAGATCGCCGTCTACCGGGAGCACGCCGGCGAGTACGGCTATGAGTTTTTCGTCCTCAGGAAGAACCGCTGAGGTGCCCGGCGCTCACTTCGTTGCCATCGTCTGGAGGATCCACATGATCCCCGGCTTTGCCTTCCTCCGGAGCGGCGAGCCGAAGTCTTCCGTCTCCATCACCGGGGACCCGTAGAGTTCTTCATTCACCCGGTCGTTGATCTCGTCGAAGATCCGCTTGTAGGCGACGCAGTGGGGGTCGACGCCCCGGATCTCGCCGTCTGTCGGCGCTATCGCGTTGTAGGGGCACCCGCCCCGGCAGTACTTGATGTGGGGGCATCCCCCGCATTCGCGGTCGACGTAGTCCTTGAACGCCTGCATCAACTTCCCGGCGTCCGACCGGGCGAGGTCTTCGGATGTGGGGCGGTCGTAGACGTTGCCCATCACGTACTCCGGCATCCCGACGAAGCGGTAGCAGGGGTATATGCTCCCGTCCGGCCCGACGGCCAGGGTGGTTCCCATGCAGTCCACATATGTGCAGACGGTGCCGTGCCGGGTGAAGACGCACTTGCAGAGGTCGTTGATGTTCATGATCTCGATCCTCCCCAGGTTCTCCAGGTACTTATCGAGGAGATACACCAGCAGTTCCCCGTACGCCTCCGGCTCGAGCGCCCACTCTTTCGGGTTCTCGTTCCGGAGAGACGGCAGCGCCGGGTGGAGTTTGAGCGGGAACCCATTCTGCAGGAAGAAGTTGAAGATCTCTTCTTTATGCTCGACCGACCGGGAGGTGAACGTGCAGATAAACCTGACTTCGAGTCCGTTTGCCCGCGCGATCTCGTAGCCCCGCATAGTCTTTTTAAAGTAGCCCTTTCCTCTCTGCAGGTCGTTGATCTCCTCCGGACCGTCGATGCTGGAACCGACGGGGATATCGTATTGGGCAAGTATCTGAGCCAGTTCCGGAGTGAGCCTCCAGAGGTTGCTCTGCAGGGCGAACGTCGGTGCGAGATGGGCGAGACCCTCGGAGAGGATCGGCAGGGCCTGCCGATAGAAATCCGCACCTGCAAGGAGCGGCTCTCCCCCGTGGAAGGTGATGGTGACCTGGTCGGACCGGTAGTCTTTGAGCCATTCGGTTATCTCCCGGACCGTCTCGATGCTCATTATCGGGGACCCTTCATCGGAACTCCAGCAGTAATGGCATTTGGAGGGGCACCCGAGCGTGGGTATGATCATGACGTGAAAAGGGCTCTTCATCATACCGTGGTTCTCTCTAATGACGTTAAAGTCTATGCATATGCCCGTTCGGACCCGGGAGCACGGCCCCTGACGGCAACCACGCGGAGTCGTCGCTCGGTATCGGGGTGGTCGGCGCAACCATTCTCCGAAACTCTCCGGAGCGTACGAACCGGCCCGGTCACCGCCGACCTCACCAGTCCTTCTTCATCGCCTCCGCCTTCAGGTCCTTTGGCATCAGCTCGATTGCGTACCGGAGCGCCGTCCGGGGCATATCCCGCTTGTTTGCCATGACGTAGGAGAAGACCTCGTCCGTGTGCTTGCGGCTCGCCTCTTTGAGGAGCCACCCGTAGCCTTTCTGCACCAGATCATCAGTATCGGTGAGGAGCAGGTCGGCGATCGCGAGGGCTTCGGTGAGGAAACTCCCGCGTTTTGCCGGCACGACCAGCGAGACCGCCGCCGCCCGCCGCATCCAGCGGTTCTCGGACTGCGTCCAGCGTTGCAGCTCCTCGATCTCGCCGGGGTACCGCACGATGAAATCCCCGACGGCATGGTTGCAGAGACCGTCGCAGGCAGCCCAGTTGGTGACATAGGTATCGATCCAGTGCCGGAAGACGGCGATGTCCCGGGGCTCGTAGCGGTCGGCGAGCAGCGGAGCCCATGCAGATACGATAAAAGCCTCCTCCATCATCCCCGACCGATAGAGGTCCTCGCAGAGCGCGAAGATCTCCTGTTTCTCGCGGGACCTGACCTCCTTCCAGTACTTCTTCGCGATCGAGGATACGGTTGCGGTCTTCAAGCCGTAGCACCGGACCTCCTCCCTGAAGAACCGCCCTGAACACTTCCGGACATCAGGGTCCCCGTGCGTCGTGAGTTCCTGCCGTATCGCATCGATGACCGGGTCCATAGGAAGGTGTAAGGAGGGCTAGAGGATAAACGATGCGGCAGGCGGTCCGGCAACCGAGACACTGCTCGATATGCATCTTTTTGGTCCGCCCTTATCCGGCCAGGCACCGCTATCTCCCGCTCTGCCCGACAGTATCTTCATCCTCCTGGTAACTCCCCAATATCGCGGCCCTCATGGGAGATACCCGTCCACGTACTCGAGGAACTGCTTCACCGTTGCCGTCGAGTAGGGCCCCTCCTCATACGCCGTCATGATCGTCAGGCGGCCGCGGAAGGTCGAGGCCGTCATCAAAAACCCGTACGGCCAGCAGACGCAGGGGAGGTACTGGATCTCCGCAAGGTCGAGCAGCGTGCCGTCCCGGCCGGGGACGGGCAGGTAGTCGCCGGGGTCGAATATCCCGAGGTTCGCAAAGACCGGGTTCTTCAGGCCGGACGAGAGGTAGCGCTCCATCATATCGTCAAAGAACGCCCGCACCGCCGGCATCCCGCCCGCCATGATCCCTTCGTAGAAGAGGATGGCCGCAAGCCCGAGACTTCCTGCCTTGCGGCGGGAGGTTATCGCCGTCACCTGGTCGATGATCTCCTCCAGATCTGCTCCCTCTTCCGCGGAGAGGGTGACCTCGTAGGCGATCGAGAGGTTCATGGGCGGGCACTCCTCAGGGTGCCTGAGGTGCCGCCGGCGCAGGTCGGCCGACGTCAGGAGTGACCGGGGCGCTCCCCGGTCCGAGGGGTCGTCCCGGATCTTCAACAGGGCGAGGAAGAACGCACCGATGAGGACGTCATTCACCGTGGCCCCGTGCTCGCGCCCGAACTCCTTTATGCGCCCGAGCCGTTCGGGGGCGAGCGTCCGGGAAGCGATCCGGGGCGTCCCCCTCCCGGTCCGCTCGACCGGGAAGCGCCACCGGTCGACGAAGGGCTCCTCCTCTGCAAGCGCCTGCTTGCGCTCCTCATCTGAGTAGAGCGCAAGGATCCGGTCCGTGCTCCGGTCGTAGGGCTCCACCGGGACCGGTTGGAACTCCGGATCTTCCAGAATCCCCCGGTAGGCCGCAAAGACCCGCCTGGCAAGGGCCATGGCGCCGGCGGCGTCGCAGAAACCGTGGTGGCAGGTAACGACCACACTATCCCCCTCCTCCCGCCGGTAGAGCGTGACCCGGACCTGCGGCCCGGCGCGGACGTCAAGCGGCGGCGGGGGCAGGCTCACACCCTCCCCGGCCGGGACGAGGACGAACGCCCTCTCTCCCTCCGGGATCTCCTCCCAGACCGGGAGCCCCTCTCCCTCATCTGCAAACCGCGACCGAAGGTAGGGGTCGGACGCGACGAGCCTCACCGTCGCCTCCCGCATGACGTCGACGTCGACCTCGCCGTCGAACGTGAAGACGACATGCATCGTGGGATCATAGAGGCGCTCGAAATAGACGTTGAAGAGATCAAAGGCGGGTGCAGGACGGCGGACCGGTGCGGGGGACATTACCTTAACCGTCTCTTTGTCCGGGGATAACTGCTTTCTTCTTCGGCGTCCACCTGGCTGCCCCTGACCCAGCCGCAAATGTTTTTTGGGTACCGGGTCGTTAAGAGAAGCAGCAGGGGCAATGGATACAGGGGGATTCTGATGAAGAGAAAGATCATCGATATCGACGAGGAGAAATGCACCGGGTGCGGGCTCTGCATCCCCGACTGCCCGGAAGGAGCGCTTCAGATCATCGACGGGAAGGCGCGGCTCGTGAGCGACCTCTTCTGCGACGGGCTCGGCGCCTGTATCGGGACGTGCCCGGAGGGGGCGATCTGCGTCATCGAGCGGGAGGCCGAGCCGTACGATGAGAAGGCCGTGATGGCAGAAAAGATCGTGCCCCAGGGAGAAGCGGTCCTCAGGGCACACCTGGAGCACCTTCTCGGCCACGGGGAGATGGAGCTCTACCGGCAGGCGGTCGAGTACCTGACCGCGAACGGTATCCCCATACCCGAACACGAGACCGCAGAGGTTGCAGGGGTGTGTCCGGGGTCCGCCGCAAGGAGCCTCTCGCGAGCGGATACCATGGACCGGGAGCCCGCCGCACGGACGGAGTCGGAACTCCGGCAGTGGCCGGTCCAGTTGAAACTCCTCAACCCCCGGGCCCCGTACTTCGAGGGTGCGGACCTCCTCATCTCCGGGGACTGTGTTCCCTTTGCCTACGCAGACTTTCACCGGGACTTCCTGCGGGACAGGATCGCGATCGTCTTCTGCCCGAAACTGGATGCCGACGTTGATGGGTATGTCACGAAACTCGCGGAGGTCTTCTCGCAGCACGCTGTCCGGTCGGTTACGGTCCTGCACATGGAGGTGCCCTGCTGCAGCGGGGTGCGGTACGTCGTGGACCGGGCCCTGGAGCGCTCGGGAAAGGAGGTGCCGGTGAACGAGTATACGGTCACACTGCAGGGCCGGGCCGAGGAGGGAAGCCGGGTCCGGCGCCGGATCCCGCCGGAGTGAGTAGAGAACTGCCTTGAACGGCAACGTACGACTTTTTCAGCGGGCGTGTGGCGCATCTGCTCTTCAGGGGGAAGACCGAGTGGCACTTTAAGGCGATCTACTTGAGAGAGATAGAGCAGGAGCTATGAAAACCCGCGCTGAAGTCCTCGACACCCTTCGGTCCCTGAAAGGTGAGTTGAAGGATCGGTATCACGTCCTGAGCATCGGCATCTTCGGGTCGTATGCTCGCGAAGAGCAAGGGGAGAGCAGTGACATCGACGTACTCGTTGAGTTCGGCCCTGAAGCGGACCTCTTTGATTTTGTCGGGCTTTCACAGTATCTTGAAGAGAAACTCGGCCTGAACGTGGATGTCGTACCAAAGGCAGCGCTGCGCCCGGAGTTCCGCACCCGGGTTACGCGGGACCTCCTCTTCGCATGAGGGCATATACCGTGCGGCACCTCACGTTGGGCGGGTCGAGAGGAGCCGGCACGACCCCGACTTTGCCCCGGATCACCGCCGCGAGACGTAACGGCTCCCTTTCAGGTAAAACCGGAGGGGGCGGTCCGCCGCCTTCGTGATCCCGATCCGGGTCGTCTGCACGACCTCTCCCGGCCAGCCCTCCGGCCGCCGGCCGGGGAGGCTCTCCGGCGACCAGACCTGGAGGGGACCGTCGCTGAGGGAGACCCCGTTCAGGTCCATCGTGATGCCGAGCGCCTCCGTCAGTTTCCCCGGGCCGCTTGCAAGCGCGAGCGGGTCGTCCGTCCCCCGTCTCTCCCGCATCAGGTCAATCCCGACCGCCGGCTCGAGCGCCCTGATGAGGACCGCACCCCCTGCGCCCTCTGGTCCCGTCACGACGTCGATGCAGGTATACAAGCCGTAGATCCGGTAGATATACGCACGGCCCGGCGGTCCGAACAGAACGCGGTTCCGCTTTGTCTCTCCCCGGAACGAGTGGGCCGCCGGGTCCCCCCGGAGGTACGCCTCGTCCTCGACGATCCACCCGGCCGCCATCCCTGCCTCCTCCTGGTGCACGAGCAGGCACCCCAGCAGGTCCTTTGCGACGGTCACGGCGTCGTGCGCATAGAATTCAGGCGGGAGAATCATGGGTTCCCTGGTCCTCTTCCGCCTGCCATCAAGGTTTCGGGGAGTGAGCCGGCACGCCCGGGTATACCCATGCCGCCCTACCCCTATCATGGGGCAGGGCAGGGCGCCTACACTATTACGGAGACCTCCTGACCGGGTGGGTGATGAGGTTCCGGAGCGGCCATCACTTCTTCCTGTTTCAGAAGCAGGTGAACCACGGCCGATAGCGGCGCCGGAGCCGGTTCCTGGTTGTGTCATCCCGGTGGTATGGTAGTCCCCGGGCGCTCTCGTTCCCATCCGGGATCATCGCTGACTCAAAACTGTCTATCGCCAAATTTCCCTTCTTTTTGCCTGATCGCACAGCAACATTTTTATTCTCATGGATCTATGGGCTGGGTCGTGTCCCGCCATGCGGGATGCACCAACATTGGTGGTGAGAAGTATGCCAGAAGAACGACCGTCAGTTAAGGGTGGGCAGGCCTCTGCAGCACAGGCCGCATCTGTTGCAGAGCTGAGCGCATCCGCATTTCAGAAGTACCTCGGAGGCATGGACTACCCTGCAGGAAAGCAGGACATGATCAGCCATGCCCGGAAGAACAAGGCGCCGGACGCGGTGATCCAGGTCCTGGAGATGTTTGAGGACAAGACATACCAGTCTGCGGCAGACGTAAGCAAGGAGTTTGGCAGGGTCAAATAACCTTCTGGCTTTACGGCACGTCCCCTGCTGACCGGCCCCGGCCAGGCCTCTCCCCGGGCATCCCAGGAGGGGCTCGACGGTCGGGGCGGCCGGTGGGAACGACGTTCCACGAGGACCGGAACTCGAAGACCAACTGTGTCGGGCCGGGGGCATTCGCGACCTCGCCTTTACCCGGGGATACGCTCTATTAGACCAGAGTTCCCGGTGCGCCGATCGGAAACCGAACTCTGCAGAAGAGAGAATGTAGAAGAAGAATGCGAGGAGCCGGATTCGAACCGGCGAACTCCTACGAGACTAGGCCCTGAACCTAGCGCCTTTGACCTGGCTTGGCAACCCTCGCGCCTAATATCATAGTACCTTCAACAAAATAAAGGTGATCACTCCCCGCATTTCCTGGACGAACGGGAGTTGGGGGAGTTGTTCTCCATAGACCGCTTCATCTCCAGTTCACGGAGTTCATGCCGCTTGATCTTGCCCGAGATTGTCTTTGGGAGCTCTGACACAAACTCGATCGCGCGGGGATACTTGTAGGGCGCCGTCACCCGCTTGACGTGCTTCTGGATATCCTTGACCAGCGTCTCAGTGGGCCGGTACCCGGGCTTGAGGACAATGAACGCCTTGACGATCAGCCCCCTGATCACGTCGGGCGACCCGACGACCGCTGCCTCCTGCACGGCGGGGTGCTCCATGAGCGCGCTCTCCACCTCGAAGGGCCCGATACGGTAGCCGGAGGACTTGATGACGTCGTCATCGCGGCCGATGAACCAGAAGTAGCCGTCCTCATCCATACACGCCTTATCACCGGTGTAGTAGAACCCGTTCTGAAAGACCCTTTGATTCTCCTCTTCGTTGTTCAGGTAGCCGCGGAAGAGCCCGACCGGGCGGGGATCCAGTTTGACCGCGATGCGCCCCTCCTCCCCGATGCCGACCGGGTTTCCATCGTCATCGTGGAGTTCGATATGCCAGCCCGGCGAGGGCCTCCCCATGGAGCCGGGTTTACACTTCATGCCCGGGAACGTCCCGATACAGAGCACCGTCTCGGTCTGGCCGTAGCCCTCGTAGATCGTCCTGCCGGTCCCCTCCTCCCATGCCCGGATCACCTCGGGATTGAGCGGTTCGCCAGCGCTGCAGCAGTGCCGGAGGTCAGCAAGATCAAACTTATCGAGGTCGGCGAGGATCAGCATCCGGTAGATGGTCGGGGGGCAGCAGAACGTCGTAACCCCGTAGCGCTCAAGCAGCGGTAGGATCTCGGTGGCGTGGAACCGGCCCCTGATATCGTAGACGAAGATGCACGCGCCGACGATCCA